>RGZZ01000455.1 GCA_010028905.1 Pseudomonadota bacterium
TTCCGCCAGGTGTGCGTCGTGGCGCCGTCTGCGGCACGCTCACCGCGATGTCGCGGCGGCCAGTGCGCTGGGCGCTTGAGGATATTATCACGCAGGCAAAGGGCTGTCAATACGTCGGTGAAACTTTTTTCCCGCTCCTGATGAAGCGTCGCAGAGCCCGCCACGAAGCCTTTCTCAGCTCGCCTGCCGCGGCCGTTCAGCGGGCGGTGAACGCCGCCAGCAGCCGCAATCGGGTGCCGGTTCGCACCCCGCTCTGGGCCAGGGAGCGATCCGGATCGAGCAGGCCGCTCTGCCCGTCGATGGCCAGGCCGTAGCTCACCTTCTCGCCCTGTGGGTCGCGATCCGGCAGGCCCAGCTGTCGGAGGAGATCGACGAACACCACGCGGAGCGGCACATCGTCTGACAGACTGGCCTGCTGCTCCCAGTTGTCGGTCATGTCGAGAATCTTGACCTGGATCATCGAACCCTCCTACCGGGCGTGCGCGGGGCGCTCGCCCGCCGAGGGCTTCGCAGAGGGGGAAGGAAGTCCTCTGTCGTCTGCCCCTTCGCTGCGCGGCTTGTTCGCGGGGCGCCCAGACGCGCTCGGAGACGCCATCACCGACGGCGCGGCAGAGGGCGTGACCGCGGGCGCGCCGCCCTCGGTCTGGGCTCCCGCGCGGGGAATGACCCCACCGTAGACCAGCGCCACGATGGTCAGGCCCGCGACGATGCGGTAGATGCCAAAGCCCTTGAAGCTGTTGCTCGAGATGAATCGCAGCAGCCACCCGATGGCCATCAGCGCAACGACGAATGAGACCGCTGTCCCGATGAGGAAGGGCACCGTGTTCCCGCCGGCCAGGATGTGATGGCGCTCTTTCAGCATCTCGTAGAGCGTCGCGCTTCCCAGGGTGGGGATGGCAAGGAAGAAAGAGAACTTGGTGGCGGTGGCCCGGTCGAGACCGGTGAGCATGCCGCCCACGATGGTCGACCCGGACCGGGACATCCCAGGGATGAGCGAGAACAGCTGCGCCACGCCGATCTTTAGGGCGTGGCCTGGCATGAGGTCGTAGATGCCGTTCGGGAAGCGCTGCGCCTCCTCGGCCTCGTCGGAGTCGGTGACGATGAGAATCACCCCGCCGATCACCAGCGAGGCCGCAACTACGAGGGGAGAGAACAGCAGCGCCTTGATGTGCTTGTGGGCGAGGAGCCCGACCACGGCGACGGGGAGGAATGCGATGAGGAGGTTGAGCCACAGCCGCCGGACGATGGGCTCCACGGCCACGCGGCGCAGCTGCTCGAGCAGCTCTTCACGGTAGTACCACACCACCGCGATGATGGCGCCCAGCTGGATGACGATCTCGAAGGCATCATCCTTCGGCATGCCGATGAGCCGCTCTGATACGATGAGGTGTCCGGTCGATGAGATGGGAAGGAACTCGGTGATGCCTTCCACGATCCCCTGGATGACGGCCTGCAGGGCTGTGATCACGTTCTCTCCTCGTGGGTCGGGCGGCGTTCAGCGGCCCGTCATTCCGGTCTTGCGGGTGGTGTTGCGCGCGACGTAGACGCCGAGCCCGTCGGCGATGGCTTCGGCCAGCTTCTGTCGCTGCTCTGCGTCGCCCAGCTTGCGCCCTTCGGTCATGTTGCTGATGAACGCGGTCTCGATGAGCACGGACGGGAGCTTGCAGTGCGCCAGCACGTAGAATCGGTTTCGCACGACCCCGCGATTGGGGCATCCGATGGCGTCGACCACGCGCGGATGCAGCACCCCCGCGAGAATGCGATCGCTGTCCTTGAAGTAGTGGGTCGATGTTCCATTGGCAGACGTGTTGGCCGAAGAGTTGCAGTGTATGCTCACGAAGAGGTCGGCGTGGAACGCGTGCGCAACCCGCACCCGCGCCCCCAGCTCCTCGGCCGCGGGAGAGCCGGGATAGGTGAGGTCGCGATCGGTGGTTCGGGTGAGAACGACGTGCCAGCCTCGGGCCGCGAGCTGGTTGCGCAGGCGCAGCGCGATGTCGAGGGTGACGTCCTTCTCGTAGATGTTGAGTGCGCGGTTGAGCGCGCCACAGTCGCTGCCACCGTGCCCGGGGTCGATGCAGATGACGCGCCCGTTGCCGTTCCCCACGGGAATCGGGGGAAGTGTGGGATTCTCCTCGGTGGGCTTCACCGGTGTCACGGTGGGTCGGGTCGTGTTGACGGGGGATACCGCGAAGGGCACCCCACAGACCCCGACCCCATTGAGGCCCGTGGAATCATCGGACACCAGGCGGTGGCGCACCTCGAGCACCAGGGTGTTGGGTTCGGTCGGCGATGTGGACACCGTCGTGTCGGCGACCTTCTCGAGGTCGACGCGCACGCGCACCGTTGGGATGGGTTCGGTCTGGTACTGGCCGATGCGAACCCCGCTGACCCATTCGTCGTTCACGTCGATCTCTCGACGCGGTCCTGCAAGCACGGCTTTCGGGATGTCGAGGAAGAAGCGCGTGTCGGGTGACTTGAGCCGATGCCATTCGTACTGGAATGGCCCCGTCGATCTGAGCACGACGCGGAGCAGGCCCGGCGCGTGCTCGATCTTCATGTCGGTGATCTTCTGCGTGCTCAGCTCGTCGGAGTGCGCCTGCACGCTCGGGCGGTTGATGGTGACGAGCATGCGGCGAGGCGTGGAGCGCGGGAGCACCCGGACCTCGTAGTCGTCCTTCAGCGGGAAGACCACGCGGAGCACGTTGGGGTGGAAGGAGAACTGGTCGAAGCGCACCTCGCCCAGCTCAGGGTGCTGCAGCCGTCGGTTCTGGACCTCGTGGTAGCGCTCGAGGTCGAGCGCCACGTGGGGGATGTTGAGCACGTATCTGCGCGGATGGCGCAGCACGAACGTCTGGTGGGTCATCGGCACGCGCGACTCGATGGTGAGCCGCACACCGCCTCCTTCCTGGCTCTCGGCATCGAGCGAGGTGACCAGGGGATCGAAGATGTAGTGCCCCGAGCCAGTTGCCTGCAGCCGCCCCGGGAGCAGCGTGGGCAGCAGGGCGACGGGAAGATGGGGAACGCCGTCGACAACGGTGACGGGGATTTCCACGGGGAATCGCGTTCCGTCTGGCCGGCACCCCTCTCGCGCGTTTGCGGCAAGTCGGGTCTCGAGGGCGTCGACCTTCACCACCGCGGTGCCGCCGCTCCACGCAAGGCTCGACGTGTAGAGGTCGAACAGTGCTCGGGTCTGTGGGTCGGTGATGGCGATGAGCCCCACGTTCGCCTGCTCGAGGATGACGCCACGCATGTGGAAGGTGCGTCCCGCGGCCTCGATGGTGATGGGCGCGGGCAGCGGTCGCCCGGCGTCGACGGGCGCTTCCTCGGGGGCCGCCGTCGTGGGGGCCGGCGCGGGGGCGGCCCACACCGGCGACGTGCCCAGCAACGCGCCGATGAGCAGCCAGAGGAGCATCGCGCTGTATCTCTGCATCGTTCTCATCGCTTGTCTTCCTTGTCTGCCTGCGCGGTGCGCACGAGGTCGCGCACCAGGACCAGCCTGACGCCCGCTTCCTCGAAGGCGGGAATCATCTCGACGAATGCCGTGGCGGTTGTGGTGCGGGCGTGTCCGATGCCGACGGCCTCGCCATGCTCGAGCGCCTCGCGGATCAGGAGGCGGAGGTTCTCCTTCACCGCCTCGATGTCGTCGACATTGTCGAGGAACACATCGCGACGGGCGAACGAGACCCGCAGGCTCGAGGCCACCTCTCTCGCGCACGACGCGGGGGTGGTGTAGCTGTCGACCCAGAACAGCCCGCGGTCTCTGACTGAGCGCAGCAGGAGCCGCATGGTCTCGGGGTCGGTGGTGGCCTTCGACCCTTCGTGGTTGTTCACGCCGTCGAGCACCGGGAGCGCGTCGAGGTTCTGCGCGATGATCTTCTTCTTCTGCGTCTCGGTCATCGCGACGCGCAGCGTGCCGGGGCCGGGGTCGTGATCGCCCGTCGCCTCCATCGGGAAGTGCAGCATGACGCCTTTTGCGTGAGCCTTCGCCTCTTGCGCGATCTGGCGCGAGAAGGCGAGATGCGGGAGCACGGCCAGCGTCACCGGCGCCGGCGCCTCGACGAACGCACGGGTCGAGGCATTGTTGTTCCCGCAGTCGTCGATGATCACGGCTGCGCGCGGAGCG
>RGZZ01000456.1 GCA_010028905.1 Pseudomonadota bacterium
CAACGACCGAGCGGCAACTCCTCCCCCCCGACTGGCGCCCTTTGCTGAAGGAAGCCCCGCCGGCACTGCGAATCTCGCGCGCATGAGCAAACCTGACACCACCGTCATCTTCTCACGCACCCACGAGAACGCTGCGCTTCCTCGCAAAGCCAACTCCACAGACGCCTGCTTCGACCTCTCCACCCCAGCCCCCGTGACCCTCGCCCCCCGTTCGACGACCATCGTCGACCTCGGGCTCGCGCTGCAGCTGGAAGCCGGTTGGGAAGCACAGGTGCGAGGGCGCAGCGGTCTGGCGTGCAGAGGCATCGTTGTTCATCCGGGCACCATCGACCATCTCTACCGACAGCCGCTCAAGGCCATCATCCACAACATCAGTGACTCCGAGCACGTCTTCGAAGCGGGTCAGCGCATCGTGCAGATGAAGATCGAGCGCGTCTGGGAGGTGCACCTGCTCGAGGGCGAGATTGCGCCCACAGACCGCGGAGGGCTGGGCAGCACCGGCGTCTGAGCGCACCCGTGAAGCGCCGCCGAAGCCGCACCTCTGGCACTTCGTCGGGGCAGAGATCGGCCTGTTCGGCCGCTCTCCTAGAGCGTCAGGCCGTCGAGCTCACTGGTGGTCGTGGCCTCTTCTCCCATGGAGAACGTCAGCATGGCCTCAGGCGTGATCTCGAGGTTGCCTATCGCCTCGCGAAGACGTCGCACGGCGCGCGCGTGGATCTGTGAGATGCGCTGCTTGGAGACCCCCATGGTTCGAGCGATCGCCTCGAAGTTCACGCCCTCGAAATAATGCTTTCGAATCAGCAGCTGCTCACGATCCTGGAGGCTGTTGATGGCATCTCTGAGGGTGGCGCGCTGCTCGACGAACTCGGCCTCGAGCTCGGGAGCCCCCATTCCTCGATCTTTCACGGTGTCGAGCAGCGTCACGTCTTCATCGGCAGAAGCGCCGAGGGGCTGGTCGAGAGAAAGAAGGTACGAGCACCCCAGGTCGTTGATGAGCTCGTACACTTCCTTGGCGCTCAGCTTGAGCTCTTCCGCCAGCTCGGCCTCGGTGGCGGTACGACCCGTGGCCTGGGTGATCTTGTCCATGGCCTTCTGGAGCTCACGCACCTTGCCTCGCGTGCGCTCGGGAACCCAGTCGAGGGTTCGCAGGCCGTTGTATATCGAGCCACGCACCACAGGCGTGGCATAGGTCTCGAACTTGACGCCTCGCGCGGGGTCGAAGGCATCGATGGCGCGCATGAGACCGAAGGTGCCGTCGCTGATGAGATCATCGAGCTCGACACCCGTGCGAAACTTGCGCGCCACCCCTCTGGCAATGCTCTCGACCAGGGGGAGGAAGCGCTCGACGAGCAGCTCACGCGCGGAGCCGTCTTGTTCGTCTTTCGCCAATCTCCAGAGCTGGGCCACATCCATTCCGGGGGTCATCCTCCGCGCAATCGACGAGACCAGCAGCCAACCTGCCCCAGAGGAGAGCCCAGCCTCACGCCGATCACGTCAGCAGTCGTCAGGGCTCTTTCTGGTTGCGGAGCTGCTCGTACATGATGCTCGCCAGGCCAATGCCGCCAGATTGCGACCAGGCCTTGGCACGCTCATCGTCGAGCATGCCCTCGAACATCTCCTGCTCTTTGTTGGGCTCGCCTGTCAGGCTCGTCTTGGGAACGGTCTTTCGCATCTCCTGGAAGAGCTGCTTGAGAAACACCTGCTCGTACTGCTGGACTGCGTCCTTGAGCTTCGCGTCTTCACGCTGCTTCTTCGAAGGATCGTAATCCCCCGCCGAGCCAGGCGGAATCGGACTCATTCCGTCGATCATCGCACTGCCCTCCGTACTTTACGCCACACTGGCGTGTCTCCTGCAGAGCCCTTGCGGGCTCATGCGTCCGGGGGTGCGCAGCCTTCCTGAGAAGGCTGCGCACCTCGCTGTCAGAAAGGCGACTAGCCCTTCTGCATCTGATTGGTCATGCGCATCATCTCGTCTGCGGCCTGAACGCCCTTCTGGGACATCTCGAACGCGCGCTGCGCCTGGACGATGCTGATCATCTCCTCGACCACGTTGATGTTCGACTTCTCGAGGTGGCCCTGGGCGATGCCGCCAAGACCGAGGTTCTTGTCGTTGGGCGTGCCCACGACATGCGAACCCGCCACACCACGCATATCGGCAGAGTTGACGTAGAGGTTGCCCCCGATCGCCTTGAGACCGTTCGGGTTCAGGAACTTCGTGAGCATCAGCTGGCCGATCTTCACGTCGCTTCCCTTGGCGTCGGTGCAGTGCATGGTGCCATCGGGGTCGACCGTGAAGTTCGTGGCGCCATTGGGCATCTTCACGCCGTAGTGCACCTTGCCGCTCGAATCCTTGGCCAGGATCGAGAAGCCCGCTGCGTTCACGATCTCGCCCTTGGTGGCGTCGTACTTGAGCGCGCCGTCACGGGTGTAGGCCTCGCCGTCCGGCGTGCTCACCGTGATGAAGCCGTCGCCCTGGACAGCCAGATCGTAGGGGCTGTCGGTGCGCTGCACCGTGCCCTGGGTGAAGTTCTTCTGCGTGGACGCAGCGCGAACGCCCATACCGATCTGGGTGCCCCCGGTGGCCGTCGCGTTGGGGTCCTGCATGTGTGCATAGAGCAGATCCTGGAAGTCGACGCGCGACTTCTTGAAGCCGACCGACTGCACGTTGGCCAGGTTGTTGGAGATGTTGTCGATGTTCAGCTGCTGCGCCATCATGCCCGACGCTGCAGTGTAGAGCGCTCTCATCATAGCCTGGGATCCTCCTCTTCAAATCTTCCTGTGTTGCGTTCAATCAACCTCGAGTCGGGGCAAGCCCCCCCTCGCCCTACCGAACCTTGCCGAGCTCGTTGGCCGCCTTGCGGAGCACCTGATCCTGCGTCTGCAGCATCTTCTGGTTTGCCTCGAAGGCGCGTGACACTTGCATGAGCTCGACCATCTCGGCCACCGCGTTGACATTGCCCTGCTCGATGAACCCCTGGCGCACGCAGACGCCCTTCGTGAGCGTCAGCGCACCTGCGTTGTTGTCAACGAAGTTGTTGGTGCCCTCTTTCTTGATCGCACCGAGGTTCTGGAACTGGGTGATGCGCAGGCGATCGATCTCGCGGCCGTCTGCCTTCACGACACCCTCCGGCGTGACCTCGACAGAGCTCGCCTTGCCAACGTTGATGGCGCCCTTGAGGCCCATCAGCTGCGCGCCCTCTGAGGTGACGAGATGACCGTCCGGCGCGAGGCGGAATGCACCGTTCCTGGTGTAGCGCACATCGCTGCCGATCTTCACGGTGAAGAAGCCCTTGCCATTGTCGTCGAGGGCGAGGTCGAAGCTGTTGCCCGTCTCGCGCAGCGAGCCCTGGGAGAAGCCAGTGACCGTGTCCTGGCGCATGCCGCCTTCCATCTCGAGGCCACCGCCGACCTCCATGTAGCCGTTGAACTCGGCGCGGCCACCCTTGCCTGGGATGAAGCCCATCTTCTTGTCGAGCACATCAGAGAACGAGCTGATGTACGCCGTCTCTCGGCGATAGCCCGTCGTCGTGGCGTTGGCCAGGTTGTTGGTGATGATGTCCTGCTTCATCGACATCTGGATCATGCCGGCGTTGGCATACTTCATACCGTCTAGCATCGTGGGCGTACCTCTCCTTGATGGATGTCGGAAACCGTGTCTGGGGGCCTACCCCTGGAACCCTTCACGCGTCGATTCAGATGCAGGCGCTGCCTGACGGGCCTCGACCCCCGATGACGGAGAGCGATCAACCTGCACCGTGAACGCGAGAATCTCGCCAACCAGATGATACAGACGTCCGGGAACAACCGTCACAGCGGGCAAATCCTTGCCCGACTTTGAGGAATTCCCCCCATTCGCCTGCTCAACCTCTTTCTCAATCATTTCGAAATCGCAACAAATCGGCTTCATGCCTTGATGTCCACCCGCTCGAGCGCGTCGAACGGCGCGCCTCCCACGAGGCCACGCACAGATTCCGCCTGCTCCACCTTCGAGCGAGGGCTGCAGGTCGGCCTCGGGCAGCGGTATCCCAGCGCCTCGAGGCGCCCCACCAGCACGTCGAGATGCGGCTCGATGGCCGCGCGGGCATCTTCGGTGTCGACGGCCGCATCAAGC
>RGZZ01000457.1 GCA_010028905.1 Pseudomonadota bacterium
CCTGACCGGCCAGAAGCGCCAGAGAGAGAACGTTAACGAATCGTCACTTCCCGGCCCGTCAGCGGAGGGAGAGGGCCACGATCACGCCGAGACGCGCTCCCAGCAGCGCGCAGAGCGGGCTCAAGGTGAAGTAGAGCGCCGCCCGCAGCGTCTCGCCCTGGCGCAGCAGCAGGTCGGTCTCCAGCGCGTACGACGAGAACGTGGTGAAGCCTCCGAGAAAGCCGACCCCGAGCAACAGGCGGAAGTGCTCCGGCCAGGCCACCAGGCGCTCGGCCACCAACGTGCCCACGAGACCGAGAAGAAACGACCCCGTCACATTGATGAGAAACGTGGCGAGGGGAACCCGCGACACGAACCGCTCCACCACATACAGCCCGACGAGGTAGCGGAGGTTGCAGCCGAGGAAGCCTCCCAGGCCCACCAGCAGGAACGGGGTGAGGCGCGCCACCGAAGCGCTCGCCGATGCCCTAACGCGTCACCGCGTGAATGGCGTGCCCCAGGGTAGCCTCGGCGGCCTCCATGAGCACCTCGGGAAGGGTGGGATGGGTGTGCACGGTGAGGGCGATGTCTTCGACCACTGCCCCCATCTCGATGGCCAGGGCGCCCTCGGCGATGAGGTTCGAGGCCTCGGGACCCACTACGTGCATGCCGAGCACCAGTCCGTTGGCCTTGTCGGTGACGATCTGGGCGTAGCCCTCGTTCTCGTTCGTGGAGAGCGCGCGGCCGTTCGCCGCGAACGGGAACTTTCCGACCTGCACCTCGTAGCCCTGCTCCTTCGCCTGAGCCGCGGTGAGGCCCACACTGGCGATCTCCGGGTCGGTGAAGATGGCCGCGGGCATGGCCCGCCAGTCGCGAACCGTCGGCTTGCCGGAGATCGACTCCGCGGCGATGAGCCCCTCTTTCGAGGCCTTGTGGGCCAGCAGCGGCCCGCCCACCACGTCGCCAATGGCCCAGATGCCGTCAGCCGTGGTGCGAAGGGCATCATCGGTGCCGATGAACCCGCGTGGGTTCACCACCACGCCCACCTTCTCGAGGTCGAGGCCCGCCGTGTTGGGCTTCCAGCCCACAGCCACCAGCACCTTGTCGCACTCAATGGTGATCTCGCCCTCGGGGGTCTCGACGATGGCCTTGAGCGAGCCGTCGCGCTGCTTCTCGACTGCCTTGGCGCGCGACTTCACGTGCATCTTCACGCCGCGCTTCTTCAGCTTGCGGGTCACCACCGCCACCAGGTCCGGGTCTTGCCCCGGCAACATCTGATCCATCATCTCGACCACGGTGACCTTGGCGCCCAGCTTCATGCAGAAGGTGCCGATCTCGAGCCCGATGATGCCGCCCCCGATGACCAGCAGGCGCTTGGGCACCTCCTGGAGCTCGAGGGCCTCCTTCGACGAGATGACATCGACGCGATCGAAGGGGATGTTGGGCAGCTCGAAGGGCCAGCCCCCCGTCGCCACCACCGAGCTCTCGCACGTGATGAGATGCGTGCCATCGGCGCCGGTCACCTCGATCTGCTTGCGATTCTTGTAACGCGCGGTACCGAAGACGGTCTGGATCTTGTTGGCCTTGAACAGCTGGCCGATTCCGCCGGTGAGCTTGCTCACCACCGAATCCTTCCAGGCGATCATCTTCGGCATGTCGATCTCGGGGTCGCTCACCTTGATGCCCATGTCGGGGGCCTGCTCGCGGATCTTGTCGACCAGGCCCGCGGCGTGGATGAGCGCCTTCGACGGGATGCACCCGTAGTTGAGGCAGGTGCCGCCGAGGCGGTCTTTCTCGATGACAACCACGCGCTTGCCCAGCTGGGCCATTCGAATTGCCGACACGTAACCACCGGGACCGGCGCCGATGACGGCGCAATCTGCTGTGTACTCAGCCATGTTGCGTGCTCCTCAGGAATGCTTCGAGCTCTGCGCGCTGCTCGCGCAGATGCGGGGGAAGGGTGGAATAGACATCGTCGAACATCGAGTCGGCCGAGGGAGGCGGCGTCTGCTCAGCCACCTCGACCGCGCGCTGCACCTCTGCTGTGAGCTGCTCGACAAAGGCGGCGTCTCTCTCGTCGCTCCAGAGGCCGCGCACCGTGAGAAAGGCGCGCAGACGCGGCAACGGATCGCGCTGACGCCAGATCTCGACCTCGGCCTCGTTTCGATAGCGCGTCGGGTCGTCAGAGGTGGTGTGCCCGAGCAGGCGATAGGTCACCAGCTCGAGGAAGGTGGGGCCCTCACCACGGCGCGCCTTCTCGACCGCGCGGCGCGTGGCCGTGTACACGGCGAGGGCGTCGTTGCCGTCGACCCGAACGCCTTCCATGCCGAACGCGCGCGCCTTGACGGCAAAGGTGAGCGAGACGCTCTGCTTCGACGCGGGCACGCTGATGGCCCACTGGTTGTTCTGGCAGATGAGCACCACGGGGGCCTTGTAGACCGCCGCGAAGTTCATGGCCGCCGCGAAGTCGGGCTCGGAGGTCGCTCCGTCGCCCATGTAGGCGAGCATGACCGCGGGGTCGCGGCGCATCTTCGCCGCCATGGCCGCGCCCACCGCCTGGGGGATCTGCGTTCCGATGACCGACGACATCGACACGTAGTGCCCCGACACGAACGACGGGTGACACGGCATCTGCCGGCCCTTGCAGTCATCGAGCGCGGTACCGTAGAACTGGGCCACCGCCTTCTCCATCGACAGCCCGCGCACCACCGACAGCGCCCCCTCCCGCAACGCGGGAAAGATCCAGTCGCAGGCCTCGGCCGCCATGCCGGAAGCGATGGTGGCCGCCTCCTGCCCCATGATGGAGCCGTAGAAGGCCACCCGCCCCTGGCGCTGAAGGTTCACGAGACGCGCGTCAACCGTGCGCGTGGCGAGCATCCACTGGTACATCTCGACCAGGCGCGCGTCAGAGAGCGCCGGCGCCGCGGCACCCTCAACCAGACGGCCCTGCACGTCAAGGAGCTGGTAGAGCCCGGAGTCGCTCATCGCGGGCGACGACGCCACGTCAGGCACCGAGGATCAGCAACCGCGGATCTTCGAGAAGCTGCACCACGCGCATCACGAACTTCGCGCCCACGTCGCCGTCGATGATGCGATGGTCGAACGAACACGTGATGTAGCCCATCTCGCGCACCACGATCTCATCGTTCTTCACCACCGGGCGCTTGCGGATCTTGTGCACGCCCATGATGGCCACCTCGGGGTAGTTGATGACCGGCGTGGCCATGATGCCGCCCAGCGCGCCCAGCGAGGTGATGGTGAAGGTGCTGCCCTGCAGCTCGTCGAGGGTGAGACGGCGGTTTCGCGCCCCTTCGGCCAGGCGCGCGATCTCGGCGCCGATCTCGAGGATGGTGCGACGGTCGGCGTCCTTGAGCACGGGCACCATGAGGCCGTCGTCGGTGGACGCGGCGATGCCGATGTTGTAGTACCCCTTCAGCACGATCTCCTGGGTCTGCTCGTCATAGCTGCTGTTGAGCGTGGGGAACTCCTTGAGCGCGGCCACCACGGCCTTCACGATGAAGGGCAGGTAGCTGAGCTTCACGCCGCGGCTCTTGGCGATATCTTCGCTGTCGGCGCGCAGCTTCACCAGCTCGGTGAAGTCGCACTCTTCGACAAAGGTGAAGTGGGCGGCGTGATCCTTGCTGCGCCGCATGTTCTCGATGATCTTGCGACGCACGCCACGGGCGGGGATGCGCTGCTCGGGCCGCGGCCCCTCAGGGAAGCGGAACGCGGGAGCCGCGGGCGCGGCCTGGGGCGCCGCCGATGGCGCGGCGGCAGGCGCCGCCTCGGTCTGAACGACGGTCTGCGGCGCCGGAGCGCCTCCCTCGAGGTAGCTCAGCAGATCTTCGCGCGTCACGCGCCCGTTCGGGCCCGTGCCGTGAACGTGAGCGAGGTCGACCCCCGCCTCGCGCGCGAGACGTCGGGTGGCCGGGGCCGCCAGGACGCGTGCAGACGCGGCGCTGCCGTTCACCGGGACAGGCGGCGCACTGGAGCGGCCGTTGCTCTCGGCCCGCACCGCCACGGGCGCGGGCGCAGGAGCCGCAACCGGCTGGGGCGGTGGTGCGACGGCCCGCGGCGCCTCCGCGACGGGAGCGGGCGCCT
>RGZZ01000458.1 GCA_010028905.1 Pseudomonadota bacterium
CTGCCACGATCCGGCCGACGTATTGCGCCACGGCGCGGACCGCGGCCATCGTGCCGGGGTAGTCCATGCGCGTCGGGCCGAGCACGCCGAGAGCGGCGACGCTGCGGCTGGCGCTGCCGTAGCTGGTCGCCACGAGTGAGGCTGACGCAAGCCCCTCGGTCTGGTTCTCGGCGCCGATACGGACGGTGACCGCCTCCGGCTCGGAGACTTCCGAGAGCAGGCGCAGGAGCACGACGTGCTCCTCCAGTGCCTCGAGCACCGACTGCACCTCGCCGTGGAAGTCGCCGCCGGCGCGGGCGAGGTTCGCAGCGCCGCCGAGCACCACTCGCTCCTCGCGCTGCTCGGCGACGGTGTCGAGCAGGGTCGAGACGAGGGTGCGCATCGCGGTGGCGTGGGGGCCGGAGGTGGCGGCGAGGTCGGCCACCAGCGCCGGCACGTCCGCGAGCCGGGAGCCGGCTGCGGCGGCATTGAGCTGAGAGCGCAAGAGGGCGCGGGTGTCGTCGTCCAGCGGCGCAGGCAGGTCGACCACGCGTTGCTCCACGCGGCCGGTGTCAGTCACGAGGATGAACAGCAGGCGGGTCGCGCTCACCGGCACCAACTCCACATGTCGGACGCTGGACCGCGAGAGCGACGGGTACTGCACCAGCGCGACCTGCTGAGTCAGGCGGGCGAGTAGGCGCACGCTGCGCTGCATCACGTCGTCGAGGTCGACCGAGCCGGCGAGGAATGTCTCGATGGCCCGCCGCTCGGCGCCGCTGAGGGGCTTGACGCTGGAGAGGCGGTCGACGAACAGCCGGTAGCCGGCATCCGTGGGGATGCGGCCGGCGCTGGTGTGGGGCTGGGTGATGAGGCCCTCGTCTTCCAGAGCCGCCATGTCGTTGCGGATGGTGGCAGAGGAGACCCCGAGGACGTGCCGCTCGGCCACCATCTTGGAGCCGACTGGCTCATTGGTCTGGACGAAGTCCTCGACGATCGCGCGCAAGACCGCGAGTTTGCGGTCATCGAGCATGGTGTGCTGCCCTCCGGTTCACTGCCGCCCACGGCCGATTCTTGCGCTGCGCGGGTGGCCGCCTGGCCTGTGAGTTAGCACCCGTGGGGTGCGAGTGCCAAGTGTAAAGGCAGCGGCTCAAGGCGTCAGTTCGCGAACCACGGTATCGGCGAGGAGTCGTCCTTCGTCGGTGGCCCGGTAGTGGCGCTCTTCGCCGCGAGGCCTCGGTCACGCTCTCGGCGCAACGGTCTCGACGCCTAACAGGTCTGCCTCGTTCGCTAATGAGGCCATACCGAAAAGGGCACCACTCCCTGCTGCTGTTGGTCCACTGACCAGATCTTGAGAAAGCTGTCGATAAACCACTCGGTACGTCTGAGTATGCATTCCTTGGACCAATAGTCAATTGATTCTAGGTCTCTGGTAGTGCCACTGAACGTGGAATGGTGGTAACCGTGCATCTCGACTGTGCCGTCTTCACGAAGCTTCCCTGCCTTCTTCACGGACCACTCAAGGTTCTGAATCTTCTTGTTGATCAGGTGGTCCAGAATCGTCTTGTTACCGACTAGCTCCTTAAGCTCGTCATAGTCAGACTGGATGGGATTGCCAGCCTCGTCTACGCAGGACAGGGCCTCGTACCAATACGGCGTGGGCTTCTTCGGAGCAATATGCTCGACATGGGCTTTCTTGGGCTCAAACTCAACCATTTGGTTCTCGCCGGTGAGGACCTCGTTTAGCCGGAACAACATGAACCGGGCGAGCGGAATGCTGTCTAGCGGCTGCCTCAGGTTGACACGCACGACCTCGTCACCCTTTTGATGTGACTTGATCTCCTGAAGCAACTGGTCAAAAGCGGCCGGTGCAGCGTTGCGCAAGAGCCTCGCCCAGGCCTGAAAGAGAGTCTCCAATTCCTGGGCGTTGCCGCCTGCGACCAGCCATCGAAGGACGAGGCACTCCACTGCCTTTACTAGTGTGTGGCGTTGGGCCGTCTGGAGGGGAACCGCAGAGTCCAAGACAACGAACAACAGCACTCTGTATGAATCCAGCACAGTGTCGAGTCCAGCGAACGTAAGCGCAAGGGCCTGATGCTCCGCAGGCAAATCGTCATTGCCGATTAGTTGCGCAAAAGTCTTGCCCTTCTTCTGCAGGTCGGCGAGTCTGAATGCCGTCCTCGCGGCGACGTCATTGCGATCGCCGTCATTTAGCCACTGCTCAAATCTGCTGAAGACTTCCTTGACTCGCACAGATTCGTTGCTCGGACCGTATGCGATTAGGTAGTAACGCAGGAACTGGTCGATCTGCCCCTCACCGACGTCGTCGACCAGTTCACTCCAGTCATCTGCCGCCTGCTTCGGATTGACTGCGTTCATGATCAGGAGACTCTTGACGAGGTCGCTTTGCTGCAATCCTAGACCTCGACTGTTCAAAGTCATGTAGACCTCGATCGCCTCTTGAGTAGACGAACACACGACCTTGAGCACCTGAAGGCGATCCACCATCGCGCGGTAAAAGTCATAGAGTCGTTTCAGTCGCGCCTGATCTGACTGTCCTTCTACTGAGAAATACTCTGAGACGAATTTTGCCAAGCGCAAGTAGGACTTTCGTAATTTTGCGCTGGTCTCATCTCCCTTTGACTTCACCGCCTTGCGCTCAGGATCCCCAGGATTACGGACGACGCAATCAAAGAAGGTCTTCTTGATGTGTTCGTTCGCTTCAAACCGAGCCAAACCCTCGGGCAGATTTCTGAACAGGGTCGAGACGATGTCATGACCGACGTCGAAGGCCATTCCCCCCACACCAGGCTGGGGCTGCAGAACCCTGTCTGGAATCTCAAATACCTGGTCGCGAAGAATTGCAATCAGAATGAAAATGGTCGTCAGACGCTGTTGGCCGTCGATCACCTGCGATGTGCCGTTGAGATTGTCCTGCAAGACAATCAATGAGCCGAGAAAATGGTCGCGATCGTGCTCAAATGCGAACACAACGTCGGACCAGAATGCATCAATTTGAGGCGTTTCCCATGCATAGTTTCGCTGAAACGCAGGGACTGAGAATGAAGAGGCGGTCATGAAGCTTCCCAGCTTCTCAACGCCGCCAACCGCCTGAACCATTCAGATTCCCCCTCAGAATCACATTCGACTGGTCGAGTGGAGTGAGCCTATAGGACTTCTTGATGTCAGACTCAAGGCGTCGGATCGCGAACCACGGCATCTGCGAGGAGCCGGCCTGCATGCTCCGATGGCCGCTCGTCGCACGGCCTCTGCTCAGGGCGTCAGTTCGCGGACCACGGCATCTGCCAGGAGCCGGCCGGCGTCGCTGAGCACGGCCCGGCCACCCTGGAGGGCCTCGGCCTCGAGCAGGCCGTCTCGGGCGAACTCATCGGCGCGCACGCGCGCCTCGGGGGTGAGCACGCCGGTGCTGATGCCCTCTCGCAGGCGTAGGCCGAGCATCACGTGCTCCAGGGTCTGGCCGGCTGCATCCACATCTTCTGCCCCGGCGACCGGAAGGCTGCCGGCGACGAGGTCACCGGCCCATCGCGCGGGATGCTTGTGGTTCCACCAGCGCCGGCCGCGCATGTGCGAGTGAGCCCCCGGGCCGACTCCCCACCAGTCGTGGTTGTGCCAGTACACGAGGTTGTGCCGGCAGTGCGCGCCCGGCTTCGCCCAGTTGCTCACCTCGTACCAATGGAAGCCGGCGGCGCGCAGGGCTGCGTCGATGAGTTGGTAGCGCTGCGCCGCGGTGTCGTCGTCGGGGACAGGGATGTCGCCGCGTCGGACATGGGCGGCAAGCCGCGTGCCCGGCTCGACGATGAGGGAGTAGGCGCTGACATGGTCCGCGCCGCTGCTGATGACGTCGTCCAGGGTGCGGCGCAGGTCGGACTCGGTCTCCCCCGGTGTGGCGTAGATGAGGTCGATGTTGATGTGCTCGAAGCCGGCGGCTCGGGCGTCCGCGACGGCCCGCAGCGTGCGCCCGGGGGTATGGCTGCGCTCGAGCACCCGCAGGACCGATGCGGCGCTGCTCTGGTGGCCGAAGGAAACCCGGGTGAAGCCGCCGGCGCGCAGGGTC
>RGZZ01000459.1 GCA_010028905.1 Pseudomonadota bacterium
CTCTCAGAGCAGGAGAAAGAGAAGGGGAGAGCGGCGTATGTACAGAGAAGGCACGCACACCAGCACAGCTCGTCGACCTTCCGCTCGCCGGCCTGACACGAGCGGTTCCTGCACGATCGGGGCCTCGCACGAGAAGGGCGTATATGAGCGGAGGGAAGGACATCAGGACGGCGCGCACCGGCGCAAGGCGGGGCTGCAAGAGGGGAGCGAACGACCTTGGTCAGCGCACAGCACATCTACAGCATCCTCGAGCGCGAGCTGCCCACACGCAGCCTGCCGCGACTCTTCCACCATCTGCTCACATTCGTTGGGGCCTCGATCCTCATCACCTTTCTGGCCCTCGTCAGCATGACACTGGGGTCAGCAAGAAGCCGACGCAGTCGTCGAAGTGTCTACACCGACGCTGAGTTCCACGACTACCTCTACCGTGCGGTGCCTTGTTTGCTGGGACTGTTTTTCGTCTGGGCATTCATCCGAGGACGAAAACTCGCGCAATACGCAGAACTCTCGCCAGACCTCGGTTCTGACGCAGATCTGGAAACGACGCGAGAGCGCTCGATCGGCTGCCAGCTGGCCGCCTTTGATGCGCTCGCCGTCGCCTTCTACAGCGGAGTCAGCGGCCCGTTCGAACGCGCGGAGTTCACCTCTGATGACCTGCGCATCGCCGCCGCCCTGCTCAGCGGTTGCCTCAACGAGGGAGAATGTCGTCGCGACGCGCTGATCTCCGCTGTGATTGCGGCCGGCGCCGACACCTCGCGCGCCCACGTGGAGCGTGTCATCGAAGGGCTGAAACGGCACGGCTACCTCATGTCAGGAATGGAGAACCACACGCTCACGGTCCCTTCCGATCGGGCAAACGTCCTTCAAGAGGAGCGCCAGAGCATTCCGCCCGCAGTCTACGGGCTCGGTGCGCTGCTGCTGTGCGTGTATCTGGGGTGGTGCTACTGGCCTGAAGATTCGGTCCGTGTCCTGGTGAAGAACGTCTACCCCAAAGTGCAATCGTGGGGCACCGCTGACGGCTACCTGCGACCTCCCGTGCTCCTGATCGACATCAACACCAGAGCCGTGAGCGACCAGCAGCAGACGCTCCCCACGTCGCTGCGGGCCCGCGGAGTCAGCGACGCCAGAACGATGGTCTTCATCTGGACAAGGGAGCTCAAGTACCCAGGGGACTGTCAGACCGACGTCGTCTGCTACCTCTGGGACGTCGAGAAACAAGCAGGCGTGGGAACGAACGGCTTCAAGACCCATCAGATGGGCGACAATATGCCCCCCCTTCCCTACAACCAGGCCCTTGCCTGGCTGCTGAATCTACCCCTGAAGAAATAGTCGCCGCCACCCAAAGCCCACAAGAACGAACCCGTCGCCGGGTCGCGCCCAAGCTCTTCGAGAACCTGGCGTATGGTCTCGTCTGCGCCGTTGAGCGGGCCTCGATGAACCTTGTCACGCGTCAGACTGATCCGCGCCCCGCAGCGGGGCACCTGGCAATCCGCACCAGGATGGTCGGGGTCAGCGCGGACAAGGATCGGGGGGACTGCCCCGGATTCCCATCTGCATACATCCGCAGGGCGGTCGCCACGTCCTCGAGGTTGCTGCCGCATAGCGGATACGCAGAGATCCCGTGGCGCATGAAACGGGTTGCGCCACACCCGGTTACGCCCATCAGCGGCAGCAAGAGCTAGAGGCAGACGGCCCAGCGCAGGCGCGGAGATCGTAGGGTCGCTTGCGGATTCCCGAACCGGCGGCGTCGCGCCACCCGTCCTACTTGAAACTTCGCTCGCCGCTGACGCGTGAGCGGGGTCTGCCCAATGCTTCCAACCACAGTGGGGTGCTCCCTTACTGGTTTGCTTCCAGTCCGCCACAGAAAGAGCGAGAAGACCGTGAGGCCGGGTGCGATCGGCAGACAGCGTCGCCCCCCGTGCCGACGGGGGGGCGCAGGGGACATTGGACTCGATCTCCACCCGGGGGTGCGGGAGATCGCTCGGCTTCGAGGTCTAGTGACTGAGGCAATCTGCATACTACGTGCCAACGGCGGTGACAAGCAGGCTGACAAGTTGTGGGCGGCGTTGGATGGTGGAAGGTAGGCGTACCGGAAGCCGTCGGTCTCGAACCTGCCAGAGTGCCCAGGGCGGTGGCGGTTCTGGTGGCGGTCCAAGTGGCTGTTTTAGTCCATCCGTGTCCCTGCGAGTCCACAAGTCCACGGCCACGACGGAAATCAAAAAACCCCGTCGATACGGGGTTTCTCTCTGGTGCCGAGGGCCGGAATCGAACCGGCCACACCATGATTTTCAGTCATGTGCTCTACCAACTGAGCTACCTCGGCAAAGCGCGCCTCGAGAGGCGCATATGAAGTTGTGATTGGCGGGGCCGACGGGAATTGAACCCGCGATCTCCGGCGTGACAGGCCGGCGCCTTAACCGCTAGGCCACGACCCCGCGTAATCTGGTGGGCGAAACAGGATTTGAACCTGTGACCTCATGAATGTGAACCATGCGCTCTAACCAACTGAGCTATTCGCCCCTGCGGTCACGCACAGGACGCGCGCAACGGACGTATATTAACGCACCCCCCCGACCTTGTCAAGCACTGTGACACCGCAGTGTGCAGATGAAGAACGTTGGTTTGGGCTTGTGGCAAGAACCTGGTAAGTATTCGGCACGTGAAGACCCGCGTAGTCGCCGGGCCCGTGGGCGCATCGGCTTCGCCGACCAGCACGGACCGGCCCGAGAGCCTCCTGCCGCAGCAGCGTGCGCCAATCTCGAGTGCGCCCCTGAACGCGGTCGGATGATGTGTACCCCCCTCTGCGGCTTTCGCATATGTCCACCACGACACCGTGGGGGACAAGCCCAGGTCCACCACGACACCGTGGGGGACAACGGCGCGGATCTGCACGAACGGGGGCGCACGGTGCCTGTCCACCACCACACACGACACCGTGGGGGACAACGGCGCGGATCTGCACGAACGGGGGCGCACGGTGCCTGTCCACCACCACACCGTGGGGGACATGCCCAGGTCCACCACGACACCGTGGGGGACAAGCCCAGGTCCACCACGACACCGTGGGGGACAAGCCCAGGTCCACCACGACACCGTGGGGGACTCCGCATGTCTTGCGGGGGATCCCGCTGTGCCTATGATAGGTGAGACACCCTGCCCCTCAAGAATTAGTGTAGGGCGGGAAGGGAGCCATCATGAACAACAACGGCAAGCCAGGCGAAGATCGGGTCGTGAAGTCCAAGCCGATAGAGGCGCAGCCTTCTATGCACTCGGCAGCCTATCGTGATCCGGAAGTGACCGAGAGACCCGTCCGACGGCAGTTCACCACCGAGTACAAGCTGCGCATCCTACGCGAGATAGATGAGAATCCCGGTCAGAAGAGCGCCATCTTGCGGCGCGAGGGGCTGTACTCTTCTCACCTCGGCAAGTTTCGACAGCTACGCGATCGCGTCGAGAACAAAGGCCTGGAGCCCCTGAAGCGAGGCCGCAAGCCCAAGGAGCGCAACCCCCTCGAGCGCCGCGTTGCTGAGCTCGAGCGCGAGAAACGCAAACTGGAGGGGCGGCTCAAGAAGGCCGAGCTCATCATCGACATCCAAAAAAAAGTCTCCGAGATGTTGGGGATCCCCCTGAACAACCGCGGTCTCGACGACGACGACTGATCGAGACGGCTCGCGCATCGGCTGAGGTCCTTGGAGCGCGAAACCTCTGCACGGCTCTGGGGCTGTCTCGTGCAACCTTCTACCGCCAGCTGAGGCCCTCGAGAGAGCGTGCTGCAGCACCGAGACGCCCGCCGCCGCCGCGTGCCCTGTCGCCAGCCGAAGAGCAATCCGTGCTGGCTCAGCTGCACTCCGACCGATTCGTGGACAGAGCTCCGGCCGAGGTCTACGCGACGCTGCTCGACGAGGGCACCTATCTCTGCTCCATCCGCACCTACTATCGCATATTGGCCAAGAACCAGGAGGTCCGCGAGCGCCGTGACCAGCTCTGCCACCCCGTCTACAAGAAGCCCGAGCTGCTGGCTACGGCGCCGAACCAGG
>RGZZ01000460.1 GCA_010028905.1 Pseudomonadota bacterium
GGTGCTCTCGCTGCACGACGACTGGGACACGCTCGTGCCCGTCACCCAGACACGGAGCCTCGTCGCCGCGTGCTCGCATCGCCTCGAACGCGATCTTCCGCGAGCGGCTGACGGGCTCGAAAAGAAGCCAAAGCCCGCCCCTGATGGGCGCCTCTCACTTCTCGCGAGCGCTCGAGGCGGACTCGGGGTGCTCGACCGTGGCATCCATGGCGAGCGCGATGAGCTCGAGGACGCGCTCGAAGCGACCCGGCAGACGCTCGCGCGGCTCGCTCCTCTGTCGAACGATGGGGCTCGCTCACCTGGCGTGCACCGCCGCCAGGCCGCCGCCACTCCGGCAGCCGAGGGATGTTTTCCCTGTAGTTCGCTGGCCAGAGGATCGTACCGGGGCTTGCAGGGGCGCTCCGCGTGCCCCCTCGCCCCGACGGAGCTCGCGCCCGCTCGAGCCCCGCTCGAGAGGACACCTCTCCGCACGACCCGCAACAGACGACGCTGCATCGCGTGGTGCGCGAGCACCTCGAGACCTTCCTCGCTCGCCGCGCTGAGGAGGGCGAGCCGATGCCGAGCTTCGTGGTGGACGAGCTGCGCGACTACCTGAGGTGCGGGGTGCTCGCGCGCGGTGCAGTGCGGTTTCTCTGCGAGCACTGCGGACGCGATCGCCTCGTGGCCCTCTCGTGCAAGACGCCGCGCGCCTGCGGCGCATCCCCGGTAACGAAAGTGTGGCTCGCCCGGACTTGGAGGCCACACTGAGAGGCCGATCGCAGTGAGGTCGTCCTCGTCCCCGGTGTCACGAACCCGCGTGCAAGACTGATCCGCGCCGCTGTGAAGAACCCCCGTGTGTCACATCCGCCCCAGAGCGGAAAAGACGAGTAGCAGAGTTTCGTATGTTCGCGGCGCTGCGATCGGCATCCCGAAGGAGGTGCCGATGGACACGATCGTCGAACGCTGCTGTGGCCTGGACGTTCACCAAGCGGTGATCGTAGCTTCCGTGCTGATCGGCGAGCCGGGCAAACGCGTGCAGAAGCAGACCAGGAGCTTCCGCGCGCTGACCGCCGGCCTCTCGGAGCTGCAGCAGTGGCTGCGCGAGCAGGGCGTCACACACGTCGCGATGGAGGCGACGGGGATCTACTGGGTCCCCGTGTACGCGCACCTCGAGGGGCAGTTCGAGTTGATCGTCGGAAACGCGACCCACATCAAGAGCGTGCCCGGTCGCAAGACCGACGTGAAGGACAGCGAGTGGATCGCCGACCTCGCGCGTCACGGGCTCATCCGCAAGAGCTTCGTGCCGCCCAAGGACCTGCGAGAGCTCCGCGATCTCGTGCGCTATCGCATGAAGCTCGTGCAGAGCCGCACGGCTGAGCGCAACCGGCTGTTGCGCATGCTGGAGACTGCCAATGTGAAGTTGTCGTCGGTCATGACCGATGTGTTCGGTGCCTCGGGCCGGGCGATGCTCGCTGCGATCGTGAGCGACAGCTACGTGCCTGCCGATGTCGCACAGCTCGCGCGCGGCTTGCTTCGCAAGAAGACGGACGACCTCGCGCTCGCGCTCCACGGCCGCGTCGAGAAGCACCAGCGCTTCATTCTCAGGATGCAGTTGACGCGCCTCGACCAGGTCGAGGCCGACCTCAAGGAGATCGACGCGGAGATCGACGCCCGCCTCGTCCCCTACCGAGCGCAGTTCGATCGCCTGATCGAGATCCCTGGAGTCGATCGGGTCACCGCGGCGACGATCATCGCCGAACTCGGCATCGACATGCACGTCTTCCCTTCGCATCGCCACGCCGCCGCTTGGGCGGGGGTCTGTCCAGGCAATCACGAGAGCGCAGGCCGCAAGAAGCGCGCGCCTGCGCGGAAGGGGAACGTCCATCTCGTGACCGCGCTCGTGCAGGCTGCCCTCTGCGCGTCACGCGCGAAGGGAACCTACCTCCGCTCGAAGTACTGGAAGCTCGTACCGCGCCTCGGCAAGAAGCGCGCGGCGATGGCCGTCGCGCACAAGATCCTCGTCGCCGTCTACCACATGCTCGCCGCGGACGTCGCCTACGCAGACCTCGGCGAGGCCTACCTCGACAAGCGCAACGCCGCCGCCTCCAGCAAGGGCCTCGTCAAGCGGCTCGAGGGCATGGGCTACAAGGTCACGCTCGAGAAGGCCGCGTAGCACGACGGCGTGATCCACTTTCGTAGCAGGGCCGCGGCTTCTGCCCGCGCTGCATGGGCCGCAGGATGACGGAGATGGCGCGCCACTGGGTGAGCGCGGTGCTGCCTCGGGTTCGAATCCGACAATGGGTACTGAGCCTGCCGTTCGAGCTACGCGTGCCGCTGGCCTACCACCACGACCTGACGCTCGCGGTGCACGGCGTGGCCGCGCGAGTGATCGAGGGCTGGTATCGCGACAAGGGCCGGGCCCTCGGCATCATCGACCCGCGCACCGGCAGCATCACCGCCGTGCAGAGGTTCGGGAGCGACCTCGCCCTGAACGTGCACTACCACATGCTCTTCACGGACGGCTGCCACGACGTGCTCGGGGCCTTCACGCCCATCGCAGCGCCCACGCGCGCCGAGCTCGAGGCGCTCTGCACCCACATCGCCGAGCGCGTACAGAAGCTCCTGGAGCGCAGGGCCCTCGAGGTGCCCGAGGAGCGCACGCTCTGCCTCGCGCTCGCGCGCTCGGCCGCGCGCCGCGGAATGAACAAGCACGCCCCCGAGGGCACCGACCCCGACCACGACGGCGAGCCCGAGTGGAAGCTGAAGGCGAGCCACCACCGTGGTGCGCGCCGAAGATCGCGAGCGCCTCGAGAACCTCGCGCGCTATCTCCTACGCCCCCCGCTGGCCGACCGACGCGTGCGCCTGTTGCCTGCCGACCAAGTGGCCCTGGAGCTCGAGAGCCCCTGGAAGGACGGCACGAGGTGGATCTCGATGAGCGCCGACACCTTCCTCGAGAGGCTCGCCTCGCTCGTGCCGCGCCCGCGCACCAACCAGGTGCTCTACCGCGGGGTGCTCGCGGCTCACTCGGCGAGACGGCCGCACGTGGTGCCCCAGCCCGACGACGATGAGCGGCATCGCCCCAAGAACGCGACCTTCTGCGAGCTCATGAAGCACGGGCTCGGCGTGGACATCCTCGCGTGCCCTTGTGGCCACCGCATGAAGTACGTGGCGACGATCTTCGACAAGAAGGGCCTCGCGCGCCTCCTGCGTGCCAAGGGCTTGCCGCATCACCTCGAGCCCATCCGCCCCGCCAGAGGGCCACCGCAGCAGGATTTCGACTTCGGCCCGTGATAGCCGCCGCGGTGCGAGGAGCGCGTGCCAGGGCACAGCTGCGCCCGGCGCGCGGCCGCGACGCCTCGGACAACCTCGCGAGCCACGCGACCAGACCGTACGAGCCGCCGCCGACCCGCGCTTGACCAGCGACAGCGGCTCCGAGACCATCGACGGTGTGCGCAGAGGTGACAGCGATGTTCAGATGAGGGCGGGGAGGACCCGTTCACGTTCGCATGCGAGAAAAAAGGCTTCGGGGAGGCTGACACGTCGTCAAATCAAACGTATTCCTATGCCAGGGCCGAATCAATGTCACCCACGAATTGGTTCTGTAGGAGGCCCAGGTCGTGGTGGATGTTTCCCCCCTGATGTTCTCTCGCGTGCTGCTCGTGCATTGAAAATCCCTGTAAAAGGTGGAGGTGGTGAAAACAAAGAAGAACTCTTACAACAACTATCTAAGCATTTAGGAATCAAAGAAACCGACCAGAGAACCCTCTTACAGAATCTTCCTTTGCCTGATGCTGAAAAAGCAGAACTTGCTGCAAAATGGCTACGGCCTGCCATGCCATCTTCCTGGAAACAAGATCCCGATATGTGGCTTGATAGTAATAATATCCGTGATGTAATGAAGCAATATGAAGAAGCTCGTCCTGATTTTAAATTCTTAGGACCGTATCCCATTGATTTTGCTGCGCCTGACCCCTATGAAAAGGGATCTGAAGAGAAAGGGCAATGCTTAATCGGTGAGATGTGTGCTCTTGATTTAGATA
>RGZZ01000461.1 GCA_010028905.1 Pseudomonadota bacterium
ACCCCGTCGGCCGACATTGCGCCGGTGGCAGTGTTGCACGCCGACAACGTCAGCAGGTCGACGCCGCGGAAGATCTGCTCGCCGCGGCGGTTGAACCACGACAGGGGCAGCGGCCGCCCATCTCCCAGCAGCAGATAGGAGCGCGAGACGTCACCGGGCAGGAACTGGAAGTGGCTTGCGATGTGCACGAGCGAGAACCCGCCCTCGGCGTCCGGCAGCAGGGCTTCTCGCAGGGCGTCGGCGGTGAAGCCCTCGTCGAGCAGGACGCGGCCATCGAACAGGGCGCCGTCTCGCGCCTGGGCGCTCTCGCCGATGATGCGCAGCTCATCGCGCACGAAGGGCAGCGCGGGAAAATCGTCGCGCTCTCCCCCGTCGACGGTCACCGCGTGTGCGCGAGAGACGCCGAGCCCCAGACCGCGCCAGCGCGGGCGGGGAACGTCCTTCAGCCGAGGCAGGCTCGCCAGGGTGGCTGTCTCCATCCGGTACGACTCGACGAGATAGTGGTGGCCATCGAACAGCGCCCCAATGGGCACATACCGAAGCTCGCCGTCGACGAACCACATGATTGTCTTGGCGTGATAGCGACGAAGATCTTCGGCGACAGGACCCACGATGATGTCGTAGAGCGCCCGCGCCCTGGGGCGGGGATCGAGGCTCGGATTCTGCAGTGCCTCGCGCAGGCCGGCAACCTGCGCGCGCAGGTCGGCGCGATGGAAGGGCTTGCCGGGGGGAGGCTGGTAGCGGCGGGCGATGCGCGCCTGTGGGGTCACCATGATGATGCTGACGCTGTCGTCGAGCACCAGGGGATAGAGGGCGACCACATCGGGGCCCAGCTCGCCCAGATCTGACATGATGGCGCTTGTCGACTTCTCCAGATCGGTGATGTCCGCGGTATTCTTCGAAGCGCCACGCTGCTCGTCGAAGAAGCGGAGCACGGCCTCGTTCGCCGCGGCCAGCTCGTCGCGCAGGCTCAGGTACTGCTTCTTCTCCTCGGGCGAGCGGAAGCCGCGCGCCCGCATGTCTTCGCACGTTCGCGCCAGGGTCGCCGCGCGGTCGGCCAGTGCGATGCAGCGCGTGATGTCGGGGGTGCTCGCGCTGCTGAGCGCGGGAGATGCGTGTCCCCCTCCACGCAGGAAGCGTGTGTATTCCTCCGCCTTGAGCATGACCAGCACGTGCTCGGCCTCGAGCAGCCGTCCTTCGTCGATGAGCAGGCGGGCCAGGCGGCGGAACGTATCGCCGCGCGCCTGCACGTACTGCTGCTGAAGCCGGGGCGCAACCCCGCTGAGGTCTCGACCGATCTGGGTGTAGGCGTCGACCGCCATGGTGCCCGCGATGATGGCCGCATTGCGCTCTCCTCGCGCGGTGAAGATCTGCATCAGGATGGAGAGGGCGTCGGCCTCGTCCTGGCGGCCGAGGGTCCGCGCGAGCATCCAGGCCTGCATGCCCGAGGTGCGGGCGACGCGAAGGGCGTCTGCGCGCGCGGCTCCACTGCGCTCTTGCGCCTCACGCATCCATGCAAAGGCCTCGCCCATTCGGGCGCGTGATTGCGCGTCGACCGAGCCGGTCAGGGTGGCCAGGTCGAGCGCGCGAGAGAACAAGTCTCGGGCGTCTCGTGTGTCTCCCGCGCTCAACGCGCACCAGCCGAGATCGATGAGGGCGCTGGCCTGGGCGAGGCGGCCTCGGCCGCTCGGGTGAAGCGCCGCGGCGCGCTTGTACAGGTCGATGGCTGCGCGTGGGTGACCCAGGGCGATCTGCAGGCGGGCCCGCTCGACGATCGAGATCAGCTCCCACTGCTCGTCGCCCAGTTCGCGCCACCTGGCCTGGGCCTGGGCCAGCAGGTGGTCGGCTCGCGCCAGATCGTTGAGACTCGAGTAGAGCATGCCCAGACGTGTGAGTGCGTTTGCCACGCCCCAGCGGTCGCCGATCTGCCTGCGCGTCTCGAGGGAGACGGTGTAGTGGGCGAGCGCTTCCCGCAGGCGGCCCGCCCGCTCGAGCTGAATGCCCAGGTTGGCCAGGGTCTGGGCTTCGCCAGCGCGATCACGGGCGGCGCGCCGACATCTGAGGCTCTCCTCGAGGTCGCGGATGGATCCCGGCACATCTCCCAGCACGGAGAGCACAATGGCCCGGCTGTTCAGCGCGACCCCGTGAGCGCGCACCTCGCCTCCTTCTGCGAATCCCGCAATCGATTGCTGGTAGAGCGCGAGGCTTGCGCGCTGCGAGGCCTCGGTGCCCTGCTTGCGCAGCGCCTCCGCCTGCATGTAGGCGCGCTGGGCCTGCATGACCCGGTGGTCGAGCGGGGTTGCGCGACGCACCTCCACGAGGGTGATGTCGTATCCGCCTCCGGGTCGTGTCGGCGTCACGCGCACCGAGCAGGTTCCCGCGGCTTGCGTCACGACGCGCAACCGTTCAACGCCTGTGTCTTGATCGGGGGTGTCGAAGACGGTGAGCAGCTGGCCGTCGGGTGCCAAGACCTCGACGCGCAGGTCGGCCTGTCGCTGCGTCACCTCGATCACCGCGCACGTGTCGGCTGGAAGGCGCAAGGCCCAGGAATCACCGTGCGGGGTGACCCGCGTCCGCGTCACTGGATGTCCCGGACGCAGGGGAGCCTCGTTCGCGCACGCGAGGCGACCGATCAGGAGCATCGCAAGAAACACATGGCAGCCCCTTGCGATGAGGGATGTCCTTGATCTCGTCATCGAAACGGCACGCGCGTGAACGCGTGCAACCTCCTTTGCGCGGGTCGCTCAGCGCGCCTTCATGCGTCGGACGTCGACCCACTCATCCCAGGTGGCCGGGTAGCCCTCGTAGTGGATGAGGTGGAGGCTATCCTGCACCTGCAGCACTGTCGCCGGATACCAGACCTTCTTCCAGAGAACCTGGACGGTCGCGCCTGTGGGGTACGTCTTCGTCTTCTCGACGCGAACCTTCGACAGGGGAACCCACGCGTCGTCGGAGGTCTCGTAGCCGTAGTAGTGGACGCGCACCTCCTTCGCGCGACTGTCGAGCACCCGGGCCTTCCACCAGGCACCCTCGGTGCTCACCTCGACGTGCTCGCCCTGCCGGGGCTTCGCCTGCGCGGATACGCCGGCCATGCGCGGAGACGCGCCGTAGGCCTTCGTGGTGCGGAACGTCGACCGCTGGCCATCGGCGAAGCGCATCTCACCGAGGGTGTAGCGGGCGATCTCGTCGAGGGTGATGTCGCCGTCGTGATCGAGATCGACGCTCGCGTCTCCCTGCAGCCCGGCGATCACCGATTCAGTGAAGGTCCAGTTGCCGGTCGATTCGGTGGACGATGATGACGAGGTCAATGCCGCCACGGGCGTCTGTCCGCGGCTTTCGCGGGTGTTCTCGGCCATGGTCCCGGAGTAGCAGCAGTCGGCCAGCAGCAGCGCGCGCCGGCCCTTGAATCCCGCCTGGAGGTCAGTTACCACCGAGCGCATCGACCACGTGGTGGCCTGCGAGCTGCTGCCCGCGTCGTAGGTGACGAACCAGCCTTCGCCGTCTTCGGTCTTGTCGCCATGTCCGCAGAAGTACACGATCAGCTCATCGCCCGGCGCCGTGCGGGCCAGCAGGTCGCGGTAGGCCTTCAGCACCGCGGGGCGGGTGGCGGCGCGGTCGTGCAGGGAGACGATGTGGTCTTGCGGCACGCCACGCCGAACCAGCAGCTGCTCGAGCTGCACGTCGCGGCGGTTGGTCTTGGGAAATGGCGCGTAGGTCTGGGCATCCTTCCACTCGAGGATGCCCACCACGAAGACCCACGTGCGCTGCGGGTTCCAGGCGTCGGCGCTGGCGGGTGCCGCGACAGCGCGCTGGGGCGTCGAGGCGAGCATGATGAGCAGCGCGATGAGCAGTGCGACGACACGGGTGGGGGAGGGCTGCACGGCGCTCGGTCTGTGCGCGGCGGCGTGCGGTTGCGACGGCGCAGGTCGGTGGGGGCGTGAGATGGGCTTGTGCATGAGGAGGGCAAGCTTCGCGTTTCGGGCGACGCGGCCCTTCCGTGAGCGACCTGAAGGGCCCATA
>RGZZ01000462.1 GCA_010028905.1 Pseudomonadota bacterium
TATTGGCGATGATCGTCTCCGCTGCCTGCAGGGACCTGCAACCTCCGAGACGGCGCAGCGACCTCTTCGACATGCCCGCTCCCCTGCGCGCGGGGCTCCCTGCACCCTTGCAGCATCGGCAGGACCCCCTCACGCGCGTGCGAAACCGGCGCGCGATGACGCCCCGAAGCCACCGAGAGAAGCGCGCCCCCACCGACCCCACTGCCCCCCCCTTGCGCGCCCACGGGCTGCGCTTCGCGTGGCACGCGCACGGGCTGCGCTTCGTGTCCGACCTCCTCCTGCCGCCCTTCCACGGTGCGCATCCGCGGCCCACACCTTCTGCGCACGAAGCAGACGTGAACATCACGGCCTCGCTGACGCCCCTGGGTCTTCCCGATCCGCACGAGACGAAGGGGCTCTGGCAGCTCGGAGATCGCGACGCGATCTTCACCCTCGATAGCGTGGGCCAGATGCGCGTCACAGATGGTTGCCGCGTCACCTACCGGCTTGAAGCCACCGCTGACGCTCACGACCTGGCTGCGCTATTCTGGGTCACTGTGCTGCCCATGCTTCTGGCGCAGCGCGGGATCATCTGCCTGCGCGGCACCGCCCTCGCGGACGAGCACGGCGCGGTCGTGCTGGTGGGGCTTTCCGGGGCGGGAAAGACCACCATCGGACTCGGGCTCCTGGCCCGAGGGCTGCAGCTGGTGAGTGACGGAGTGGTGAGCCTGGCGCCCGACAGATCGGGCGGCTGGATGGTGCTTCCGGGCCTGCCCGCAGTGCGCGTATGGCCGAGAGCCCTCGCGACCTGCGAACGAAGCGATGCACACCCCATCCCCCTGCGAAGGAACGTTCGCTGCGGGTGGCTGCCGACCGACGTGGTCGGTGATGCAGTGCCCCTGCGACGCGTCGTGAAGGTCGTGGCCGATGCCCGCGAGACCCCTGGCCTCGCCTCGGCGCTGCGCGACATGCGCGCCTGTGAGGCCCTGCTCGAGTCCGCGCTGCCACTGACCGCGCCCACCCGCGCGCATGCAGCCCGGCTGCTCTCCGCGCTGTCTGGCGTCGTGGGTGACGTGCCCGTGCGTGAGATCGGTCGAATCGAACAGGACGTCGCCAAGACCCTGGCCTTGATCGACGCGCCAGCCTCACCCATTCCCCCTCCCGCAGGGACCCGTCGGCGAACAGCCTCGCGCACGACCCACGCTACGGCGCAGACACGGGAAGGGTACTTCCTTCTCGCCTCGTACCCGAAATCAGGCAACACGTGGATGCGCATCCTTCTCTCCCACGTGCTCAGCGACGATGACCCCATCGACATCAACCGCTTGCTTGTGAGCCAGTCCATGACGGGGCGCGCGCTGCTCGACGCCGTCCAGGGGGTCGAGAGCGCCGTGCTCACCGAGCGCGAGATCATCGCCTTGCGTTCGTCCCTCCTCCATCAGCTGCCGCTGCCCGCGCTCCCCCTGCGATTCGCGAAGGTTCATGACGCGGGCCCGCTGCGGCATCGCAAGGAGAGTCCCTATCCGCCAGACAGCGTTGCGGGCGTCATCTACATCACCCGCAACCCGCTCGACGTGGCGGTCTCATACGCCCACCACCGCGGAACCGACATCGACGAGACCATCTCGGTCATGGCCGATCCACACAACACCCTCGCCTCGCAGGAAGGGATGCTCTATCTGCAGCTTCCTCAGCCCCTCGACACGTGGAGCGAGCACGTCAGATCGTGGCTCGACAGCGACCTGCCGCTGATCATGATCCGCTACGAAGACATGATCGCAGACCCTGCGACACAGCTGCGTCGCGTCATCGACTTTGCAGGCCTGCAGGTCGACCCCGAGCGAATCGCACGCGCAGCAGATGCGGCGCGCTTCGACCGTCTTCAGGCGCAGGAGCGGGAGCGCGGCTTCCGCGAGCGCAGCTATCGCGCGCGCTCCTTCTTCCGAGAAGGTCGCGCAGGCGCGTGGCGCGATCACCTCACGCCTGCGCAGGTCGAGCGCATCATCGCCGATCACGGCTCGGCGATGGCGCGTCTCGGCTATCTGCCGCTCGACCCAGCCCCCTCCGAGACCTCGACCTGACGCGCCACCCCCGCGAACTGCACGGCCTCGAGAAAGCGCATGTACGCCTCGGGTGCAACGCTGTGCATTCGCGCGGAGAGCCAACCGGCGTCGACGAATCGCGCCCGGTCGGAGGGCATCTCTCCACAGCCGCCGGCAAGAAGGCACAGCGCCTCGACGATCTGGGCGTGCAGGTGGGGTATGCGCGTCGCGTCGTTCTTGGTGCGATTCTGGGCCACATCATCCGGCAGCAACGTCGCCGCCACGCCCTTTGCCAGCAGACGGGTCTCTCGGCCACGACGGAAGACCTGAGAACCATATCCGAGAACGGTCTCCAGCACCCGTCGGTCGAGTAGCGGGTGGACGTAGGCAACGCGGTGGCGTGCGCCAAACGCCGCATACGATTCGAGACGTCCGCTCAGATTGCCAATCGTGAGACGCCAGAGCATCTGCGCTCGAGGTAGTGCGGGCGGTCGCCCCTCGTGGGAGAGGGGCCGGAGCGTGCGGGCCGCCCAGGGCGTGAGCACGCCTGGACCATTGCACACGCGGTAGATCTGCGCGCGCCGCAGAATCGGCCCCAGCAGCAGCCCCAACACGTCACGAACCCGGGTGATCTCCATCCGGCGAAGCTCTGCAAGCAGGGTAAGCCACCGACCGCGAACCAGGAGGTCGGTGTGACAGGCCGCGCCGTGAAACGACAGCCCCTCATCTCCTCCCCATCCGGTCACGATGACGCGCGTTCCCAGACCCGCGGCCATGGCGAGCGTGCTTCGCTCGTAGAGCAAGGTGTTCTCGATGGGCAGGTCGACCGGATCGAGCTGCATGAACGAGAGCACATCGGCTACAGACAGCCCGACGTGGCAAGGCGACAGACCGAGATGACGGGCCGCGCTCTGCAGCAAGGCCACTTCGGCAGACGCGGGCGCTTCGGTTGAACGAGGGGTCCAGGTCCAAGAGGGCGGGGAAGGTGCCCCCCGCGCCCGCAGACAGGCCACGGTGAGCGCCGCTGTGATCGATGAGTCGAGACCGCCGCTCAGGTGCACCCCCACGGGCCGCCGGGTGCGCAGGCGGTCGCTCACCGCCTGCTCGAGCACGGGCAGCACTCCCGCGACAGCCTCCTCCGGGGAGGCCTGTGCGTCGAATCGAATGTCCCCCGGGGTCCACCAGCGACGCACGTCAGCGCACGGGGCACGCCAGTGCAGCACGTGCCCCGGTGGCACCTTGCGAATCGAACGCTCGAACGTGGCTGTGGGGTGCCACATGAGCGCGTTCCGCAAGAACCCGGCCACATAGGCGGAATCGAGAGGCGGCGGCTTCCCGTTCCACATCGTGAGCACCGCGCGCAGCGGACGCGGATCGCTGGCGATGACGATGCCGTCATGGCCCCCACGGCCGCCTAGCATGGCGTAGTACATCGGGCGCACACCCAAGGCGTCACGCGCGCAGCACAGCGTGCCACGACGAAGGTCAGCCGCCACCACGGCATAATCGCCGTGGAGCACCTGGAGGGCGGCCTGGCCCCAGTGCCGCCAGGCCGCGAAGAGAAGGTCCCCGTCGGTGGCATCGTCTGGCATCGCAAGTCGGCGACAGAGCGCCTCGCGGTCGTCGAGCCTCACGTCGGCGGTGATGGCGAGCGCTGCGGCGTGGTCGACGCGGGGAAGCCGCTCTCGATCGGCCTCCGGCGCGACCGACGACAGGCGACAGGAAAGCGCCAGATCACCTGCGACGACCGCGTCTTCTCGATCGTACGGGCAGTCGGAGAGCGCGTCACGCATGACCTCGAAGCACGCCGAGACAGCCGCAGCATCACCGGGGAGATGCACCGCAAGGATCTGGGTCATTGGCGCAGGTCGCCGGCAAGCAGGTATGCCTGAACCTGTTCGGCGAAGAACGTGCTACGGCAGACCGCGAACCCCATGCGCATCCATTCCACGTTCAGCAGACCGTCCCCTCGACGGCTCTTCCCTTGCAAGTCCCAAC
>RGZZ01000463.1 GCA_010028905.1 Pseudomonadota bacterium
CTCTCCCGCCTCGATGCGCATGACGGGGGTGCGCGAACCGCGCGGGCTTCCCTGCGCGAAATCGGTGGAGAAGACATCGATCGCCCCCTCGAGCACCAGCCAGGCGCCAGACGCGCGCAAAGCAAGGGGAGCGCCGGCCGTGGGTGCGAGGACGCGTGCCGTGTCGACGCCCTCGCTGCTCACGCCAGCTCCTCGGGCTGCAGGTCAGACGCGCACAGGCGTCGGTAGGGGCCATCCACCGCCATCAGCGCATCGTGGGTTCCGCGCTGCGCCACGCTTCCGGCATCGAGCACGATGATCTCGTCGCAATCGCGAATCGTGCTCAGGCGATGGGCAACGATGACACAGGTGCAGCCGCGCCTGCGCAGGTTGTCGTCGATGCGCTTCTCGGTGATCGCGTCGAGGGCGCTGGTGGCCTCGTCGAGAACGAGCACCGACGGTCGCAGGCACAGCGCACGCGCGATCTCGAGACGCTGGCGCTGCCCCCCGCTGAAGTTGGCGCCTCCCTCCTCGACTGGGCTCTCGTAGCCTCCCGGACGGGCGGAGATGTCGTCGTGGATGCACGCGTCGCGAGCCGCCTCCTGAACCTGCTGCAAGGGAACATCGGCGTCCCACATGGTGATGTTGTCGCGAACCGTTCCCTCGAAGAGGAAGAGCTCCTGATCTACGAACGCCACCGATCCGGTCACACTGAGGCGGGCGTGCTCCGCGCGCGGCCGGCCATCGAAGCGCACCTCTCCTTCCCACGGCGCGTAGAGACCCGCGACGATGCGGGAGAGGGTCGACTTCCCGCAGCCCGATCCGCCCACCAGCGCCACCCGTGAACCCGGTTCGAGGCGCAGCGAGAAGCCGCTCACCAGCGGTGGCTGGAGACGGTTGTACCCGAAGGTGACGTCGCGCAGCTCGAGGCTTCCCTCGAGGCGGACGGCTGCAGCCCCTGGGGCCCCCTCGCGCGCGGGGTCTACGGGGAAGGCGAGAACATCGTCGAGACGTTGCAGATTGCCCTCCATCTCCTGAAGACGGGCGCCCAGCGAAGTGATGTCGGCAAAGGGACCGCTGAAGCTGGCCATCAGGCTCTGAAACGCCACGAGCATGCCGACGGTCATCTCTCCCTGCATCACGCGCATCCCGCCGATCCCCAGAATGGTGACGATGTTCAGCGACGAGAGCAGCGGCGCGATGAATCCAAGGAAGCGATCGAGGTCTCCAAGAGTACGTGCACTGTTGACCACATTGGCCTGATGGCCCGCCCACCGGGCGAAGAGATCGCTCTCTGAACCGCTTGCCTTCACCGTCTCAATGATCTGTAGACCTCCGAGAGAGGTGGCAAAGAGCTTCCCCTGCTCCTGCAGCAGCCGCCGGTTGGCATCGACGCGCATCCGTGAGACCACCCGCAGCGCCAACACGTTGACACAGGCGATACCGATGCCGATGACGGTGAGCAGCGGATCATAGCCCATCATGAGGACGGCGTAGAAGAGCACCGTCACCAGGCTCAGGAACGTCGTGGCCAGACGTCCGGTGAGCAGCTCGGCCACGTCATCGTTGATGGCCACGCGATTGGCCACCTCGCCCCCATATCGCTGAGAGAAGAACTCCATCGGTAGGCGCAGCACATGCCAGAGAAATGTGCTCGAGGCGCTCACCGACATGCGCGTCTGCAGACGCGCGAGGCAGCCCTGCTGCAACGCGGTGAGCGCCGCGCGCAGGAGCGCCGTGAGGCCCATGCCCAGCAGAAGCGGAACGAGCCACTCACCGTGCTCCCCGACGAGGACCACGTCGACGAAGGTTCGTGCAAAAGCGGGAACGAGAAGCCCCGGCACGACCAGCAGCAGCCCCGCCATCACAGCGTATGCCAGGTCGACGCGGCTGCCATGCAGCCGAGATGCGAGCGAGGACAGGAGCTTCGAGGGCTGCCCCCCGGGAACGAAGGCCTCGGTCTTCTCGAACGTGAGCACGACCCCCGTGAACGACTGGTCGAACTCCTCGAGCGACACCGTTCGGGGCCCGGTCGCCGGATCGTTGAGATAGACCCGATCCCGGGCGAAGCCCTCCACCACGACAAAATGGTTGAAGTTCCAGAACACGATCAGGGGCAGCGGCAGCCCGTGGAGCTCATGCGGCTCCTTCTTCCAGCCGTCGGCCTTCAGGCCGTACCGGCGCGCCACGCGCACCAGGCTCGATGCCTTGCTGCCATCTCGCGACACCCCGCACTCGGCACGGAGCCCCTCGAGCGGCACGAAGCGCCCGAACGCCCCCAGCACCATGGCCAGGCATGCGGCCCCGCACTCCACCGCCTCCATCTGAAGCACGGTGGGCGTTCCCACCCGTCGCCGACGAGGCGCTGGGGCGGCCCCACCCGGCGGAGGCGACGACACAGTCATCAGGGAAGCACCAGATCGATGGGGCGCCTCGAACCGGTCACCACCGACCCCGTGCAGAGGGTACCGGTGCGGATGTCGAAGGGCGGCCCCTTCCGCGTCGACCACGCGTATCCGCTCGGCGTCGAGCGATCGGGCGTCAGGGACACCGTGACCTGAACAGGCGCTCGCGCCGTGAGCAGCGCCGCGGCAAGCTGGTCATTGCCGAACTTGCGTCGCAGATCTTCGACGCTCGACGGGTACTGGTTGATCTGCTCGACACGGCCGAGCATGCAGCCATACTCCTCACGCCGCGCGCTGTCAGGGAAGAGCTGCACGGGCATGCCCGGCGACACGCGCCCCGCGTCGCTGGCGGAGACATAGAGCAGTGCGACCTGGGGGCGGTCGGTGGGCTCGAGGTACAAGACCAGATCGCCCACCTGCACACGATCCCAGCGGTCGACCAGGGCCTCGACCACCTGCGCGCGGTACGGGGCCTGAATCACCCCTCGGGTCCGCGCCGCTGCTTCGACGTCGGCCCGCGCCTGGAGGTCACGCGCATTCTGGGCCTCGAGCGCGGCGCGCTCCGCCGCAGGCACCCCCGAGATGCGCTTGGTGCGTGCCTCGATCATGCCATCGAGCTCGCGGATGCGACGATAGGAGTCGCCCTCGATGACAAAGCCGACCGACTGACCCGCCTCGACGATCTCACCGCTCTTGACGAAGAGCTCGCGCAGCACGCCGGACACGGGGGAGAAGATCTTCTGCATGCCATGCCCTCGGAGGATGATGCCCGTCCCTCCGACCTTGACCGGCATGTGGGAGAACCAGCTCCAGAGGAGGGCCATGAGAACCAGCCCTGCGATGGCGAACAGGGCGAGCCAGCCTCGCGGAGCCGTCACGTGCATGAGCGAATCGATCTGATCCGGAGACGACAGGCGCTCGAACGCGACCTTGCGGAAGATGCGGCTCTGGGTGCCCGATTGGGAATCATCAGACATGTCACCATGTCGTACGATCAATCGCTGGCGTTCTCCTCTGGCAGGTTCAGCGCCCCCCGCGCCGCAGCTCGCAGCAGGCAACGGGGGAGGAAGGGGCGTGAGAAGGCAGAAGTGCGACGACCATGTCGGCCCTCTCCCCACTGAGGCGCATCGCCCTGCTGTGCGCGATGCTCCTCGCCTTGACCCCCCCGCCCTCGGCCCATGCCGAAGCCCCTACCTACTGGCCGTACCAGACGCTGACGCGTGGCGCCGCGTCGCGCGACGACCTGCACGTGAACGGACGTGGCCCGAGCATCGTGGTGCTGCGCGACGCAGAAGCGCTGCGCGCGTTCTGGGACGCCGCGCACCGCTATCACGACACCCACGTCGACGTCGACGTGTCGGTGCGCCCGCCGAACGTCGACTTCGAGCGACGCATGGCCGTGGCCGTGATCGGGCGGAGCGGGTCGGACACGGTGCACGTCCAGAAGATGTGGACGCTGCCGCAGGAGGTGCTCGTCGCGGGGCTGTTCAACGGCCGATGGCCCGACATCCCGACCTCCCCCGACCGCGTGCCCTACGAGCTCATCGTGATGCCGAGAACCACCCGCAAGCTGGTGACCTTCGAACGGCCCACAGCCGTGCGC
>RGZZ01000464.1 GCA_010028905.1 Pseudomonadota bacterium
TAGGGGATGGAGAGCAGGTAGTCGAGCACGGTCTGCGCCACCCGTGCCGCCTCGACGCGGGTCTGCGAGAACGAGGTGCTGTCGTGCAGCGTTGACGGGAACGCCATGAGCGCCACGGTTCCGAACATGAAGATGAGCAGTGATACCTCGACCTCGAGCAGGCTCAGCCCCCTTCGTCTGCCGTTGCGTCGCAGCACGTTCATTCTCCGGAGAGCTGCCCGTACAGCGGCAGGAAGATGGCCATCAGCACGAAGGCCACGATGAGCCCCATGCCGGCCACCATCAGCGGTTCGAGGGCCGTGAGGGTGTTGTCGAGGGTGCTGCGCACCTCCACGTCATAGTAGTTGGCGATGGCTTCGAGCAGGCTGTCGAGGGAGCCCGACTCCTCGCCGATGTAGATGGTGTAGTACACCATCGGATCGTACAGTCGGTTGGGCGGTGCGAACATCGACGCCAGGCTTCGGCCATCGGTGAGCCCTTCGATGCAGCGCATCATGTGAAGCCGGTAGATGGCGTTTCCCGCGGCGGCGCCCGCCAGGTCGAGGGCGACGGTGATCCGCGTGCCGGCCTTGATGCTGGCCTGCAGGGTGTGCAGCAGCTTGGTGACGGCGACCAGGCGCACCACCCGTCCCACGAGGGGCATTCGAATGGCCAGCATGTCGAAGCGCAGGCGGCCTCGGTAGGTTGAGATGAACCCTTTGAACAGGCGGATGTTGAACCAGAGCACCCCGCCGGCTGCCGCCAGGAAGATGGGGTTCGAGGCCACGTCGACGATGGCGATGAGGATCTTGGTCATCAGGGGGATGGGCTTGTCTCCCGCCGTGATGCCTTCGAGCAGCGAGGGCAGCACGAACACACAGGCGATGAGCGCCACCAGGCCGCAGACCACGAAGATGATGATGGGGTATGTGCTGGCGGCGCGCACCTTTGCCTTCAGCTCGGCGTTTCTCTCGTGCATGCGGCTCAGGGCGTTGAAGCTGTCACCCAGCGAGCCGTTCTCCATGCCCTGGCGCAGCAGCGCGGTCCACGTGGAGCCAAAGACGTTGGGGAAGGCGCCGAAGGCCGTCACGGGATTCTTCCCTTGTTGAAGGTCGCGGTTGATGGCGGCGGTCACGAGGCTCCACTCGACCGACTCGGTGGAGGCGCTCAGCACCTCGAACGCGCGCGTGAGAGCAACGCCGGAGTTGTACATGGTTCCGAGGGCGCGAGCGAACTGGGCCAGATCCCAGTCTGAGATCTTGATCTTCTGCAGGCTCGTCCAGTCGCCGGCGAGGGTTTCGTTCACGACGCGCTTCGCGCGCTTGTTCATCTCTGACTCGACGACGGGCGCGTAGCGGTTGACCAGATCGTTCTCGTCGAGGATCTCGATGCTGGGCGCGGGTCGTGATGGGAACTCGACCTGGACCTGGATGTCTTCGGGTTCGCTCATGCGCTCAGGTCATCCCCGTGGAGGGCAGACAGGCCGAATCGCGAGGACAAGGCCGAGCCTGCGCCTGGGCCGTGGTCCAGAAGCGCAGACAGCCCAGCTCTCGGACGCGTCGCTGCCACCGTGAAGCGTCATCGTAGCCCTCGACCTCTCTCACCGTTCCTCGAACTATACCCGATCCGCGCAGGCTCTTGAAGGATCGGTTGCTCTAAACTCTGCACAGACCATGGTCTGAATTCGCAGTACGTCTCACCACGGCCTGCAATCAGATGGATACCGTCCCCAGAGGACCCCGGTATACCACGGTAGAGCCTGGAAGGACAAGGGCAAGTGAGGAAAGGCTCTGTAAAGAGCGGCGGTCAGAGACACGCGACTGCCACAATCGCGGAGCGCGTGGGTCAGGGGTGTGGAACCTGCTTCATCACGCCCGCGTCGCTGCCGAACTTCGCTCCCGCGTCTGCCGGAAGCCCCCAGCCGAAGAACACGGATCGCACGTGCTGCACGGTGGGGTCGTCGTTCAGGCGCCCGTGCTGCATGGCCTCATGGAGCACGATGGTGTTCCCGCCGGGAAGGCCGAGGCTCGAAGACGGAACGAGGCCGTCTCCTCGGGTCAGGCCGCGCCGACCCGCGGTGGGCATGACGTCGGTGCCCACCGATAGGGTGGGAGCCACGCGCTGCTGCTGACCCGCGCGGCTGTTCAGGTCGGTCAGGAGGGGGCTGTTCTTCTCCTGGCGCAGCCAGTTCATCGATTCCCGGTCGGCGCCGCTGATACCCGCAAACTTGATGGCCCACTTCACGTCGCGATCGAGCACGTCTGCCACCAGGTCACCGAAGCGCGTACCGTGGTTGGGGGTGCCCAGCATCATGAAGCGGTTGACGCGGCTTCCCCCCTGGTCGATGTAGAGCCGGGTGTCGAGTCCCCCCATGCTGTAGCCCTCGATGTCGAGCTTGTCGTATCCGGTGGCGTTGCAGATGGCCTCGAGGTTCTGTCGCATCTCGGGGAGGTTGTGGTTGGGGCTTTGGTGCGTGTCGGTCCAGACCATCTCGAAGACCCGTCCCTGGGTGGGGGGGGGGCTCAGAGGCTGCAGTGCGCCGTCTGCGTCGAGGGTGTAGAACTGTCCCTGCTTGACGAAATAGGTCTGGCCGTCGTTGGCGCCGTTGCGGGTGAGCAGCTTCGTGAGCGCGTCGAAGGCCTTCGGCTGGGTGCTCCATCCGGGAACGATGACGAAGGGGCGGTCGATGGTGGGCGTGGGAAGCCGATCAGATGGGCGGTAGAGGGTTTCTCGCGTCTCGGTGAGGCGCCCCTCGAGACGGTAGATGAGGCCAAATCCGACCAGTCTGACTCCCGCCACGGTGTTGGCGACGGCGTGCCCGATCGCTTGACCGATGTGGCGCAGGCGGTCGCCGATGCCTTGGGTGGAGAGTGCCGGCGGGGCCTTCGCGGCTCCCGTGATCGACGCAGAGGAACGAGCGGAGGCGGTGGCGCCAAGAGACACACCGTCGGTCGCGGGCGTGCACAGACCTTCGCTGGTCGCCGGCGTCGACGCTTGACGGGTTCGCTCGGTCTGGGTCTTGGGGGTGAGGTGATTTCCTGCCCGCAGCGCGCTTGTGACCATGGCGGCCCCTCTCTGCTCTTCTAGAGGTAGCCTACCATGAGGTGTAACGCGGAGGGATTACCCGGATGTTAAAACCTCTCCACGATCGCGTAGTTCGTGGTGCGTCGCGCCGGCGTGCGCCCCAGGTCACGAATCAGGCGCACGAACCCCTCGGGCTTCATCCATTCGCCGTGAGACGCGCCGGCCGACTTCGAGATGGTCTCGTCCATGAGGGTTCCGCCGAAGTCATCGGCCCCTGCGCAGAGCACGACCTGCGACAATCGCGGTCCGAGCTTCACCCACGACACTTGAATGTGGTCGATGAAGCCCGCCAGCATCAGGCGCGCCACCGCGTGCAGACGCAGGTCTTCGAGCCCGCTCGGGCCCGGGCGGGCGACCCCAGAAGCGTACAGGGCCGTGTTGTCGTGGATGAATCCGAGGGGGACGAACTCGGTGAAGCCGCCGGTCTCGCGCTGGATGTCGCGGATGAGGCCGATGTGCGCGGCCTGGTGGCGGGGTTCGTCGACGTGCCCGTACATGATGGTCGACGTCGAGAAGAGCCCCACGCGGTGCGCGGTCTTCACGATGTCGACCCACGCCTTCGCGGAGAGCTTGTTCTTGGTGAGCACCCGTCGCACGTCGGTGTCGAGGATCTCGGCGGCGGTGCCGGGGATGCTCCCCAGACCGGCGTCTTTCAGGGTCCGCAGCACGTACTCGGCGTCGCGCTGGCTGCGCTTCGTCATGTATTGAATCTCGAAGGGCGAGTAGGCGTGGATGTGCATCGACGGCACGGCGGCCTTGATGGCGCGCACCATCTCGACGTAGTCGTCGAGTGCCATCTCCGGGTGCAGCCCCCCCTGCATGCACACCTCGGTGGCGCCCCGTTCGTGGGCCTCCACCGCGCGGCGCACCACCTCGGCCACATCGTGGCGGTAGGCCAGCGGATCGTCGGCGCGG
>RGZZ01000465.1 GCA_010028905.1 Pseudomonadota bacterium
CTGCAGGGTGGCATCGACCACATCGGCGTCGCGGCGAAGGCGCAGATGCCGCACAGGTCCGCTGTAGACGGCGGCGACGGCCTTCCAGCGCTGCGCCTCCAGCCGATCGCGATAGGCGTCGAGAATGCCCTCGCCCCTCCCGCGAACGCGGTACACGCTTCTCGCTGCTCCCTGCGTGAGCACCGAGACCCCCGCCTGGCGACGCAGCCATTGATCTTCTGGCGCGGCACCAGCAGGTTGGATCAGCAGCACGACAAGTGCCGCGAGAATGAAGCCGATGTGTCGTCGGTTGCGCATCGCAAGATGATTCGTGTGCGCGCCGGAAAACCCCTCAGGTGGAGATCCGCTCCATGACGACGTGGGTGCTTGCGTGACGCCCAACACCACCCGCGGCAGCCCGATCACGGCCGCTTCACCGAATCCACCAGCGCGCGAGCCTGCTCGCTGTGCTTGAGGTCCGTTCCGACACAGACCACACGCAGCGCCTGGCGCCCGCCGTCGAAGGCCAGCACCATGTACTGCTGGTCGAGCGTGCCGACCTTCAAGACTCCCTGTGCCACGCGGGCTCTGACCCCGCCAGACTCGAGGTTCTGCACCACCGGCCTCGCAAGGCCCTTGTCGATCTTCCCCAGGTGTGCAAGCGAGGCTGCCACGGCCTCCTCGGCGCTCTTCTCCGCCATGACGGCGATGAACAGCCCGTCGCTGAAGGTGAGCTGCAGCTCGCCGTCTGGCTTGACCTGCGACTGCATTCCCTCCGGGACCTTGAACACAAGGCCCGTCGCTGCCTGCAGTCGCTGTGTCGCCTCCGCAACGTCTGCGGGAGCACCGCTTGCCTCGAGCGACGCGGGCGAAGCCACCGGTGATGCGGGCACGTCGCCCATGGGGCTGCCCGAAGCCTCTGCCGGCCGCGGCGCAGACGAAGCGCTCGCGTCTGTCGGGGCGTTCGACGCGAGCGGTGACGGCAGACTGGCGCCCGACGAGGGAGGGGCAGAGACCACAGGGACGCTCGTCGGCGCGGCCGACAGCGAAGGAGACGCAAGCGGCGGGGCTGACGTCTCTCGCCGCTCGCACCCACAGGCGATCAGGCTCGTGACCACCACAAGGCTCAGCACCAGATGTCTCATTCTCGTCCTCCCCGATCTCGGCGTTCATGTGATGTCCGCAGCGGCCCACGCCTGGAAGAGGGGCGGCTTGGACGCATGCGATGGCAACTCCTCCGCTCTTCCGGGGGGGGGCAGGCGGCTCATGAGCAGACCACCGGCACACCCTTCGACGGGGTGAATGTGATGCTGCGCCGCGTCAGGCGCGGACGGTATCCCGGCGCGAGGCGCAGCGACGCGCCGCGAACGATGGTGGCCAGGATGAGGCGCATCTCGAGCATGGAGAACGCCATTCCCAGGCAGCGACGCGCCCCGCCGCCGAAGGGGAACCAGGCGTGCGGCGCGATGCGTCCTTCGAGGAAGCGCTCCGGCTCGAAGCGCTCGGGGTGCTCCCACTGATCCGCGCGATGATGGGCGAGGTAGACGCACGGGGCGAGCGTCGTCCCGGCAGGAACGACGGTGTCCGCGGTCTGAAGATCGACGCGCAGATGACGCCCGACGAGCGGAAGGATGGGGGTGAGACGAAGGGTCTCCTTCAGCACCGCCTCGAGGTAGGGCAGGTTGGGCAGATGGGCGGGCGTGATGCGCGCGTCGCCGACCCCCTCATCGAGCTCGACCTTCAGCCTCGCCAGCGTCTCCGGGTTGGAGAGCAGGTGACAGAAGGCCCACGAGAGCGTGTTGGCGCTGGTCTCGTGTCCGGCCACGAGCAAGGTCACCATCTCGTCACGCAGCTCGATGTCGCTCATCGGCTGCCCGCTCTCGTCCCGGGCATCGATGAGCATGCTCAGCACATCGTCACCCCGCTCCCCCGTGGTGCGCCTGCGGGTGATCTCGTCGAGAATCGCCTCATCGAGCGCGGCCCGCGCCTCTTCGAAGGGTCGCGCCGGGAGCCACCGCTCGAAGGGCCGAAGCGCCCAGGGCACAACGATCTCGCCGGTGGCGCCGATGATCAGCGACCACGGGCTCGCCAGCGTGTCGAGCAGCCGGGGCGTGATCTCACGCAGGCGCTCGAGCTTGCCTTCCGCGTCGATGCCGAAGACGGCGCGCAGGATGATCTCGAGGGTGATCTCCTGCATGGCCGCATGAAGAGAGAACCGCTCATGTCTCGGCCATCGGGCCATCACCGCTTCGGTGGCGTCGACCATCACGGCCCCGTGCACCTGCATTCGCTCCCCGTGGAAGGGCGGGGTCATGAGCCGTCGCTCGCGCAGATGGGCCTGCCCCTCGAGCAGCAGCAGCGAGTGGTCGCCCACCAGCGGCCGCAGGATCTTGTTCGAGTCACGCACCTCGTAGGCCGAGGGGGGCGCAGCAAAGGCGAGACGAATGAGCTCGGGGTCACTCGTCATCGTGAAGTGAACGCCGGGCAGGCGCAGCACGAAGGTAGACCCGTAGCGGCGCTCGCACCAGCGCAGAAGCGCGATGGGCGCAAACGCCCACAGCAGGATCTGCACCAGGGGAGGCAGGGGCAGGCCCGCGGGCTGGCGACGCGCGGGCACCACAGGAGACGAAGCCATTCGAGGAGGTTCCCCGCTGCACACGTGCGGGCCTCTTTCTTCAGGAACAACATTCAATTTCCACCAGGGTCACACGGGTCGCGTCGCGAACCGTCAGCGGCATGCCGCTTGCACTCGACGTCGCCGCTGCAGCGGGGCTCGCCCTCCTCTCGACCCTGACTCCGGCACTGCTGCTCCTGCTGCTGTTCACGGCCTGCGCCAACGAGAACCGCACCCGTCTCACCGCCATGGCCGACCGCTTTCACCCGTTGCGCCTTCTCCTCTGGGCAGGGGTGGCCACCCATGAAGGCGGGCATGCCCTCATGTGCCTGGGCACGCTCACCCGCATTCGTCAGATGCAGGTGAGATGGCACTCCGGGTTCGTCAAGCACGACGCGCGGGGGCCGGTGGTCTCGACCCTCATCGCGTGCGGCCCCATCGTGAGCGCAACCCTGCTCTCAGTGGCGGCCACGGCGTGGCTCTTCGGAACCAGCTTCGCGCTGGCCGCCGGCCCCTTCCGCGATCCGTTCGCCCAGGCCCTCGACGCCTGGACCCAGAGCGCCGCCCGCTCGCTCTTCCACACCCTCGTGACCCTCATTGCCGCGCGATGGTACGTGAACCTCCCCTTGCTGCTCGCGCTGGGGGGCACGCTCTCATCGGCAGCCCCGTCGCCACCGGATCTGCGAAACGCGGCTCCCGGCCTGTTGTGGATGGCGCTGGCCGCCTGGGCCGTGGAAGGGGCGGCCCGAGCCCTGGGATTCTCGTACGTGGCCGCGCTGCGCCCCCTGTTGCACGATGTCACCGGGGCCCTGGGAATCGCCGCCTTTGCGTGCCTGCTCAGCGCCGCGGTGATCGTGCCGCTGTCGATCGCGCTCTGCCGGAGGTGAACCGCTGTCCGCGCTCAGTCCGCAGACGGAAGGAAGCCGCGCAGCGCCGGGACCCGATCGATGATGTCAGCGATGGGCTCCCACGGCACGTGAACCTCACGCGTGTCCCCGAACAGGAGCACGATGCCGGTAGGGCGCACGTAGTATCCGCACGGGCGCGCGCGCTCCCCCGAGGCGCCCGCGGCGCCGCGCGCCGGCGGAGGGGGCTTGGGCGCGCGTTCGAGGAGCGCGTCGTACTGGGCGCGGCGAAAGGGCGTGACCTCACGGGCGTGCTCGAGATCGACGGTGAACCCCTCCACGCGCTGATCTACTTGCGGGCTGCCGTCGAACTGGCCGCGTGTGTGGAAGCGGAAGCTCAGGCAGGCGTCGGTGTGTGCGGTGAGGCTGAAGTCGGTGTGCTGTCGCCAGAATCCCACTGACGTGCCCGGGCAGGCCGAGCGTTCGTTCGGGCACCAGAGGTTGCTGAGCAGGCGGTTCACCGCCGCG
>RGZZ01000466.1 GCA_010028905.1 Pseudomonadota bacterium
GTGAGGAAGCGGCGAGAAGGAAGGCCGCGGAGACGGTTCTCGTGCAGGCGGGTGGCCTGGAGACCCGAGCGGTATCCTACGCGGCGCCTGTGGTCGAGGTCACGGCAGGGAGGCGCACCGTCTACCGCTACACCAATCCCCAGACTGGCCTGCAGATGACGAGCAGCGAGCCGCCTCGCTGGTATCGGCCTGGCTGCTCCAGCTACGTCGTCTTGTACGACAGGCAGGGGAAGATGGTGGGCAGCGAGCCCATTCCCCAGAACGATTACATTCTCATGGAGAGCCGTGCGCGTTCGGCGGAGACGCAGTCTCGAAACGAGGCGCTCATCGAGCAGAGCAGATCCCAGGCGGCGCAGCAGCGGGCGCGGAACGCGGAGCTGACCCAGGGGGCTCTCAACAATCGCTACCCGGGCACAGGGTACGCGCAGCCGTACAATCCTCAGCCTCGTACGGGGCGCCGAGCATTCCCGGTGTCCCGGTGCCCGGTCAGGGCGGCGGCTATGCGCCATCGATTCCCAGCATGCCCACCATGCCGATGGGGCCGTCTGTTCCGGCCGGACCTTCTGTGCCCTTCGGGCGCTAGAATGAGCCGGGCAGGCCCGCTCAGGCACCCTTCACGCAGAGAACCTGCTTGAGCACCTCCACCGCCTCCACGAGGTCTGATTGATTCGCCATGACCTCATCGATGGACTTGTAGGCCGCGGGGATCTCATCGACCACGGCCTGATCCTTGCGGCACTCGACGCCGGCGGTCTGTGCGGCCAGGTCGCTCTCGGTGAAGCGCCTTCGCGCCTCGTTGCGTGACATGCGGCGTCCCGCGCCGTGGCTGCAGGAGGTGAAGCTCTCCGCGTTTCCCTTGCCGCGCACGATGTAGCTGCGCGTGCCCATGGACCCGGGGATGATGCCGAGGTCACCTGTGCGGGCACGCACGGCTCCCTTGCGCGTGACCAGGACCTCTTCGCCGTAGTGAACCTCGTGGGCGACGTAGTTGTGGTGACAGTCGATGACCTCGCCTGTCTCGAAGGGAATGAAGTGGCCAAGCGCGTCGAGCACAGATCTCAGCATGACCTTGCGGTTGAGGCGCGCGAACTCCTGGGCCCACGACATGTCGTGGATGTAGGCCTCGTACTGCGGCGTGCCTGCCACCAGGTACGACAGGTCGGGGTCTGGCAGAGAGACGAAGAGCCGCTTCATCTCGTCTCGCGCGGTCTCGATGTGATGCTGCGCGATGAGGTTGCCCACGCCTCGCGACCCGGAGTGGAGCATGACCCACACCTCGTTGCGCTCGGACACACAGACCTCGATGAAGTGGTTGCCGCCGCCCAGGGTGCCCAGCTGGGTGGGGAACTTCCCCAGGCCCTTGAGCACCTTCGAGCCCGTGCCTTCGTGCTGACAGCGCAGCTCGATCTCTCGCGCACCGTCGACGAGCAGCGATCGATCTGCGGGCGACAGGGTGTCGAGCTTGTCGTCGCTCTTGTGGCTCGACATGCCCGTGGGCACAGCCCCTTCGATGCGGGAGCGCAGCTTCGGCAGAATGTCAGACAGCTGGGCCGGGGAGACCGTGGTGCGCACCGCAGACATCCCGCAGCCCAGATCGACGCCCACGCACGCGGGCACGATGGCCCCTCGGGTGGCGATGACGCTGCCGATGGTGGAGCCCTTGCCGGCATGCACGTCCGGCATCACGGCCAGCCACTTGAAGATGAACGGCAGGCAGGCGGTCTGGACGAGCTGCTGGCGTGCCAGGGGGTCGACGTCGGTCGACCAGACCTTGATGGGGGCGTGGTGGTCGCGGATCTCTTGTAGAACGGGCATGGGGGTCTCCTTGTTCGGCCACGCGGGCTGCGCGTGCAGATCGAGCTCGAAAGAAAACGCCGGATACCATTGCGTATCCGGCGTCTTCAGGCGGTTGGTCGATGTCCCGGGGCTACGGGACGATCATCTCGAACGGGATCGGCTCCTCGGTCGACGGCTGCGGTGCGTCGGTCGAAGCGGGCGCCGCGGGGGTTGACGCCTCAGCCGAGGAGTCTCCCTCGTTGTGTCGCTTGCCGGCCAGGGTGTCGAGGCCCTCGGTCGCGGCTCGCCAGCTGCGGCTTGCACCCGTGGCGGCACCGTGTGCGGCTCCGCAGAGCGCGGCGCCGCCACCTTCGATTCCACCGATGAGCGCGCTGCCCGCGACGGCGCCCATGAGCGGCCCGCCAAGGGCCCCGAGAACGATACCCACCGGCCCGAAGGACGAACCGACGTACACGCCGCCCGCCAGGCCAGCGAGGGCTCCGCCACCGCGGATGGCGCGATGGGCCGTGGGCCCCATCACGAAGCCGTCACTGAAGGCACCCTTGACGCCGCCCGCGGTCGCGCCCACCAGACCACCGCTGAAGCCGGCCACGCCGCCCACAACGCCTCGGAAGGCGCGGTAGGCGATTCCGTCCTTGCGCTCTGCTGGCGGTTCGCTCGAGGGCGGCGTGTCAACAGGCTCGGGCGCATCAGGGGCCGACGGTGCGTCGGCGGGCGGCTGTGTCGCGCCGCTCGGCGCTTCGGCAACATAGGAGAAAGGTCGAATGCTTGAAATCATGGGTTCCCACCTCATCGTCAATCTTTCATCAAATTACCACCTCTCGCCTGGAGCGCCCATTGCCGGGATGTGAACACCGGGAGAGGTCGGGGGCTTTTCGTCGCGGCCTCCTTCGCATTCGCGGTCTTTCCACGGCGCGACTCTTGACTTGGTTGCGCAGTGTGTGAACATGAGAGAAAGGGATGGCTCCATTGCGGGGTCGCTCACAAGTCTGCGTTCGAGGTCGTGAAGCATGGACAGCATACCTGTAGTCAAGCCTGAGGTTGCCGAAGGGGTCGGCGGTCAGTTCGACGGGGCCATCCAGAAGATCCAGAACGCGCCGAAGAAGGCGAAGAAGAAGATTCCGCCGGACACCATTCCCAAGCTCCAGGAGAGCAAGACGCAGAGCGTCAACGCAACGCGCAATGCGGGTCAGCAGACCCTCACCGCCAGCAACACCGTAAACTCGAACCCATTTGCAAAGATGGCGATGGGCGGCAAGAGCTTCGACAACATGCTCGGGGGCGGCGGTCCCATGGGGGCCGACGGCATGGGTTTCGGCGCCGTGGGGGCCTACAGCGGTCCGAACATCAGCTTCTCCGGTGGTCGGGGCGACTACGGCGGCATGAACGACATCAGCCAGCTCATGGGGCTGTTCGGCCAGCGACGAACCGAAGGCGGGCAGATCAGCCAGGGGCTCGCGCAGGTGGCGGGCGACCAGATGAAGCAGCTCGCCCAGAACCAGGGCTTCGGGCAGCAGATCGGCCAGCTCACCGGGCTCGAGAACCAGTTCGGCATGCAGTCGAACATGCTGGGCATGAAAGAGATGATGTTCAAAGGCATCAGCCAGAGCCTCAGCATGGTCGCCAAGGTCATCCAGATGGCGGCGCGGGGACTTCAGGCAGCGTCTCAGGCGGTGGAGGCGGCGTCTCAGGCGGTTGCCGCCGTGCCCTTCGTGGGCCCCGCGCTCTCCGCGGCCCTCAAGGCAGTGGCAATGATGCTCAAGGCCATCGCCCAGGTGCTCGAGAAGATGGGGCAGTTCCTCGAGAAGACCTCCGGGCAGATGATGCAGAAGTCCCAGGAGATGGGGGTCCAGAAGGCCCAGATGATGGCCAAGAAGGTGGCCACCCAGGCGCAGCGCAAGGTGGTGGAGAACCTTCTCAACCAGGGCAAGCAGCGTCTCGATCAGATCGTCGGCCAGCGCAACACGCTTGCCGGCTTTCAGCAGACCAACGGCAATGAGATGAACGCCATCGCCCGTCGTCTGCAGGAGCTGGGTCAGGCGCCTGGCGGCATGGGCGGACCGGGTGCTCCGGGTCAGGGTGGGCCAGGCCAGAATCCGGCCGCCGCGATGATGATGATGGGCATGATGGGCGGCATGGCCCAGAACATGATGGCCAACGCCA
>RGZZ01000467.1 GCA_010028905.1 Pseudomonadota bacterium
CGGTCCCGCTGCTGATGCGGGGGGAGGCGCGCCCGCCAGCGGAGCAGGTGGTGCGGCGTCCGGGTTTGGTGGAGGCCTGTCCGGACTGGCTGGGGGGGCTTCGTCCTTCGGCGCCGGTCGCGCGTCCGCGTTCGGTGGGGGAGGAAGCGAGGCCGCGTCCACGGCCTCCCCGCAGGAGCCAGCGGCTGCGGCGGCGCCAGCAGCTGCGGCGGCGCCAGCGGCGTCGTCGAACGAACCTGCGCAGGCCCACTACGGCCTCACCGTCAAGGAGATTCGAAAGCCGCTCAACACCGCTCTCCGTCAGGTCGACAACATGAGCATCATTCGCGGCATTCGTCCGCGCCTGGGGCGCGACACGTCGCTGTGGATGTTCCGCGTGGCCTGCTTTCAGGGGCTTATGCAGTCGCACGGCAAGGACTACGGCGCGTGGAGCATGCTCGCGGGCCGCAAGCTCGGTCAGCTCATGCAGATCCCGGATTACGCCAGTATCGACAAGGCCTTTCGCGCCATGAAGCTCGGCCGCGTGAAGTACACCGAAGAGGGCAGCACGGCGGTCTTCGAAGTCGAAGAGTGTCTTGTCTGCGACGGCATCATGGGCATCGATGAGCCTTGCTGCGGCTTCGTGGGAGGCCTGCTCGGCAGCGTGGTGCAGCGCGTCACCGACCGTGACGTGGTGATTCGCGAGACCCAGTGCATCGGGCGCCATCACAGCGCGTGCCGTTTCGAGATCTCGTTCACCCGAAGCGCCGTCTCCGAGGGCTAGCGGCGCGTGCTTCGAGCGCCGCGTGAGTCGGCGGGCGCCGAGGGGGCGCGACGCGCATCCAGGCCCTGCCGCACCTACGGGCCTCTCTGATGGGTACGGTCTGAGTAGCGGGCCCTGTTCTTTTCTGGTTCCTTTGTCTGAGGTCGGCTTGCGGAGAGGATTTTTGCCGCTTCGCGGCGGAATAGCCGCCCGGCATCGGAGATGATCTCTACCCTGAGAGAGCTGCGCCCTCTCCCACCCACTCACCACTGGAGGTTTGACCATGTCCCAGACGGCTACACTCGCGCATGCGATGATCTACACGTTCGAGAACGGCGACGGCAAGAACAAGTCCCTGCTCGGCGGAAAGGGCGCGGGTCTCTCCGAGATGACCCACCTCGGCATCCCGGTGCCGCCCGGCTTCACCATCACCACCGAGGTGTGCATGGAGTACAACCGCCTCGGCCGCAGCTTCCCCCAGGGTCTCGATCAGCACGTTCGTGAGGCCGTGGCTGACGTCGAGCAGAAGATGGGCAAGCGCTTCGGCGACCCGCAGAACCCGCTGCTCGTCTCGGTGCGATCGGGCGCCAAGATCTCGATGCCCGGCATGATGGACACGGTGCTCAACCTCGGCCTCAACGATGAGACGGTCGAAGGGCTGGCAAAGCTCACCAACGACGCGCGCTTCGCCTACGACGCCTATCGCCGTTTCATCAGCATGTACGGCGATGTGGTCATGGGCGTGGCCAAGAAGAAGTTCGAGCATCTGCTCAAGGGCGCTCGCGCCGAGGCCGGGGTGAAGAACGACAACGAGCTCACCGCCGACCAGCTCAAGGCCATCGTCGGTCAGTTCAAGGCCCTGGTGCTCAAGGAGGCGGGCTCCACGTTCCCCTCCGACGTGTACGACCAGCTGCACCGCGCCGTGGCGGCCGTGTTCGATTCGTGGAACAACCCGCGCGCCATCGTCTACCGCAACCGCGAGCACCTCGATCACAACATGGGCACGGCGGTGAACGTTCAGGCCATGGTGTTCGGCAACATGGGCGAAGACTGCGGCACGGGCGTGGCCTTCACCCGCGACTGCGCCAATGGCGCCAATGGCCTGGTGGGCGACTTCCTCATGAATGCCCAGGGCGAAGACGTGGTGGCGGGCATCCGGACGCCGCAGCACATCGACGAGATGGCGAAGGTGCTGCCGTCGGCCTACAAGCAGCTGCTCGACATCGGTCAGCGGCTCGAGAAGCACTACAAGGACACGCAAGACGTCGAGTTCACCATCGAAAAAGATCGGCTCTTCATGCTGCAGACCCGCCGCGCCAAGCGCACGGCGTCGGCCGCGGTGAAGATCGCCGTCGACATGGTGCACGAGGGGCTCATCACCAAGGAAGAGGCCGTGGCCCGCATGCAGGCGAGCCAGCTCGACCAGCTGCTGCACCCCTACTTCGAGGCGTCGAGCAAGGCTGCCGCGCTGGCCGCCGACCGCTTCCTCGCCAAGGGCATTCCCGCGTCGCCGGGTGCCGCTACCGGAAAGATCGTGTTCGAGGCCGACGAGGCCGTCGAGATGCACGAGAAGGGCGACAAGGTCGTTCTGGTGCGCCCTGAGACCACGCCCGACGACGCCCACGGCATGGTGGTCGCCGAGGGCATCCTCACGAGCACGGGCGGTCCCACGTCGCACGCGGCGCTGGTGGCCCGCGGCTGGGGCATCCCCTGCGTGGTGGGCTGCGAGGCCCTGCAGATCGACATGGACAAGCACGTGCTGCACGTCAACGGCCGCACCTTGAAGAAGGGCGACCTGCTCTCGTTCGACGGCACCACGGGTGAGGTCATTGAGGGTACCCTCGATCTGGTGAAACCCGACAAGCTCTCCGACCAGGCGTCTGAGCTGCTGTCGTGGGCCGACTCGATGCGCACGCTGGGCGTCTACGCCAACGCCGACAACCCCCGCGACGCCGCCCGCGCCCGCGCCTTCGGGGCACACGGCATCGGCCTGTGCCGCACTGAGCACATGTTCATGGAGCGCGAGCGGCTTCCCGTGGTGCAGAAGATGATTCTCGCGGCGCCGGAGGCCGAGCGCCTCAAGCGCGTGCTGCACCGCCTCGAGATCGAGCTCGAGGAGGCCAAGGACGCCGAGCGCGCCGACGTCGAGAAGCGCATCGCGGCGGTGAAGGCGCAGATCGAGCAGCCGTGGACCGAGTACACCCAGATCCTCGATCAGCTGCAGCCGGTGCAGCGCGCCGATTTCAAGGGCATTCTCAAGGCGATGGAGGGGCACTGGGTTATCATCCGCCTGCTCGATCCGCCGCTGCACGAGTTCCTGCCCAGCTTTGAAGAGCTGCTCGCCGACGTCACCCGTCTGCACATGGCGAAGCGCGCGGGCGATTCGCTTTTTGGTGAAGTGCTCGGCGAGGTGCGCAAGGAGCGCGGCAACGAGGCACTCACCCTCAACGAGCTCGAGTACCTGCTCGGGCGCGTGCGCCAGCTCAAGGAGATGAACCCCATGCTCGGGCTGCGCGTGTGCCGTCTCGGCATCGTGTACCCCGAGGTGTACAAGATGCAGGTGCGCGCGATTCTCGAGGCCGCGTGTGAGCTGGTCAAGGAGGGCGTCGACGCGAAGCCTGAGATCATGATCCCGGGCGTCGGGCTTGCCGAAGAGATGTCGTTCATGCGCGATCTGGTGACGAAGACCGCCGACGAGATCATCGCCAAGACGGGCGTCAAGGTGAAGTACAAGGTGGGCACCATGGTCGAGCTGCCGCGCGCGTGCGTGGCGGCGGGCGAGCTGGCCGCCGACGCGGAGTTCTTCTCGTTCGGCACCAACGACCTCACCCAGACCACCCTCGGCTACTCGCGCGACGACGCTGCGGGCACGTTCATCCCGGTGTACATCGAGAAGAAGGTGCTGGCGCGCGACCCGTTCCAGACCCTCGACACCGAGGGCGTCGGCAAGCTGATGAAGCTGGCCGTCGATCAGGGTCGCAAGACCCGTCCCGACATCGAGGTGGGCATCTGCGGCGAGCACGGCGGTGAGCCGCGCAGCGTGGCCTTCTGCCACACGCTCAAGCTCAACTACGTGTCGTGCTCACCCTACCGCGTTCCCATCGCCCGCCTCGCGGCGGCGAAGGCTTCCCTCGCCGAGAAGGGCGTGTCGGTGGAAGCCGACTGATCTCGGTGTGCTCCGGCGCAGGGGCTGGGCGCGCGGCTTTGCGCGGATTGGC
>RGZZ01000468.1 GCA_010028905.1 Pseudomonadota bacterium
GTGGCCACGGGCATCGTGATGGAGTTCGAGTTCGGCACCAACTGGGCCACCTACTCGCGCTTCGTGGGCGACGTGTTCGGCTCGGCCCTCGCGGCCGAGGGCATCTTCGCCTTCTTCCTCGAGTCCGGCTTTCTCGCGGTGCTCGTCTTCGGGTGGGACCGGGTCTCGCCACGCATGCACTTCTTCTCGACCTGCATGGTGGCCCTGGGTTCGATCTTCTCGTCGATCTGGATCGTCATCGCCAACTCGTGGCAGCAGACCCCCGCCGGCTACCACATCGTGGGCGAAGGGCTGAAGGCGCGAGCCGAGATCACCGACTTCTGGGCCATGGTGTTCAACCCGTCGTCGATGGCGCGCCTCACCCACGTATGGGTCGGAGCGTTCATCCTCGGAGGGTTCTTCGTGATGAGCATATCGGCGTGGTATCTGCTGCACGATCAGCACCGCGAGCTCTCAGGGCGAATGTTCAAGACCGGGCTTGCGTTCGCCACTGCGTGCTCGCTGCTCATGGGCTTGAGCGGTGACTATCAGGCCCGCACGACGGCTGCCACCCAGCCCGCCAAGCTTGCCGCCATCGAGGGCGTGTTCCACACCGACAAGGGTGGCACGCCGATGTACCTCTTCGGGATCCCCGACACGGCGCGGGAGACCGTTGACTTCGGCATCGCGATTCCGAAGCTGCTGAGCTTCCTGGTATACCACGAGCTCGATCGACCGGTTCCGGGTCTCGACCAGATCAAGCCTGAAGATCGCCCCCCCGTCCCCATCCCGTTCTTCGCCTACCACATCATGATCGGTTTGGCCACAGCGTTCATGGGCATCACCGTTCTGGCCATCTTCTTCTGGTGGCGGGGCACGCTCCTCGAGCAGCGCTGGCTGCTCTGGATCTTCGTGTTCGCCGTTCTGGGCCCGTACATCGCCAACGAAGCGGGCTGGGTCACCGCCGAGGTGGGACGTCAGCCCTGGATCGTGTACGGCCTGCTGCGCACGCCGGACGCGCTGTCAAAAGTGGTCAAGGCAGACATGGTCGCGGGCTCCATCGCCATGTTCGGGTTCGTGTACGCCCTTCTGTTCGCGGTCTGGGTGTATGTGCTCAACGACAAGATCAAGCACGGTCCGGAGACCGCCGACGAGCTCGCGGCCGAGCAGGGGGGCGTCACGGGCGCAAGCGACACGGCCGCCTCCGATCTGCTGCTGCGCAGCGGCTCGATGACCTCGGTCTCCGGACAGGAGGAGGCGTGATGGATCTGCAGCTCTTCTGGTTCTTCGTGCTCGGCGTTCTGCTGACCGGATACGCCATTCTCGACGGCTTCGATCTCGGTGTGGGCATCGTGCACCTGGGGGCCCGCACCGACACAGAGCGACGCATCTTCATGAATGCCATCGGCCCCATCTGGGACGGCAATGAGGTGTGGCTCGTGACCTTCGGCGGCGCGCTATTCGCAGCGTTCCCACCGGTGTACGCCACGGTGTTCTCCGGGTTCTACACGGCCTTCATGCTCCTGCTGTGCGCCCTCATCTTCCGCGCGGTGTCGATGGAGTTCCGCAGCAAGCAGCCATCACGTCGCTGGCGCGCCACCTGGGACTTCGCCTTCTTCGCCTCATCGACCCTGGCCACGTTCCTGTTCGGGGTTGCGGTGGGGAATGCCGTGCACGGTCTGCCCATCGGCCCTGACGGAGAATACGCGGGCACCTTTCTCGGATTGCTCACCCTCTACCCCATCATGGTCGGGCTCCTCGCCATCGCGCTGTTCGCCATGCACGGCTCCATCTACCTGTACCTGAAGACCGAGGGCGAGCTGCAGCAGCGCGTGCACGGCTGGATATGGCGTGCCTTTGCGGCCTTCGTCACGCTCTATGTCGCGGTGACCGCGTACACGGTGATCGACGTGCCCACCGCCACTGCCAACTTCAAGACCCTCCCGCTCACATGGGTCGCAGTGGTGCTCAACGTGCTTGCCATCGCCAACATCCCCCGGGCCATCTACCACGGGCTTCCAGGACGCGCATTCGTCTCTTCCTGCGCCACCATCGCAGCCCTGGTCTTCCTTCTCGGGATGGCCATCTTCCCCGATCTGGTGGTCTCGAACATCTCGCCGCAGTACAGCCTCACCATACAGAACAGCAGCTCGTCGACGCAAACCCTCGCATTGATGCGCACCATCGCATTCTGCGGCATGCCGTTCGTGCTGGCCTACACGGCCGCCATCTACTGGGCGTTCCGCGGCAAGGTGAAGCTCGGCAAGCACAGCTACTGAGGGTCGGCTCCGCTGCAGGGCGCCGCACATTCGAATAACGTCGGTCTCTTCTGGGTATGGTTGCCACGCGCCATCGGCGCATCAACCTTCCACGAACGGAGACCCGTCTCATGTTCGCATCGCGCTCATGTGCACAGACACGCAAGCGTCTGACACGCGCGTTCACACCCCTGGTCACCACACTGATCGTCACCTGTTCGCTCACGGGGTGCGCCACCGGCGGGGCCTCGTCATCTGCGGCGCAGACGACGGCCACGACATCTTCGACCGCGAGTGTCGGCACCTCCGCCCCCGCCCAGAGCATCGCAACGCCTTCGCCCTCGCCCTCGCCTCGGCCGAGTCCGGTCCCCCTGGCCCCCGTCGCCGCCGTCGGACAGCCCCTCGATGGCATCACCGCCACGCAACGAAAGCAGCACCTCGATGGCGCGACCCACTTCACCACGGTCGAGACCGTGCCACGGCTGGGCCCTCTCTTCAACGGCCGGTCATGCGCCGAGTGCCACACCGCCCCCACCGTTGGTGGCGGCGGATCGCAACGGGTGACACGATTCGGACGCGTGGTCAACGGGGTGTTCGACCCCATGACTGCACAAGGGGGAGGTCTGCTCCAGCGCTTCGCCATTGCGGGCTGGGCGGCGGAGATCGTCCCTCCGGAAGCGACCCTGACAGGTCAGCGGCGCACCACGGCGACCTATGGCTTCGGTCTGTTCGAAGCCATCGCAGACGCCGACATCACCGCCTGCGCCGACCGACAGAAGGTCGACACCCCCGCGCAGGCCGGCACGCCAAACCTCGTAAAGAGCGCCTCCGACGGCAAGACCCACGTGGGACGCTTCGGCTGGAAATGTCAGTCGGCGAAGCTCGTCGACTTTGCAGCCAACGCGATGATTCGCGGTCGAGAACCGCCCCAACGCGCCAGCGACACCCGTTGAGCCCGCGGCCGTGGAAGATCAGCCGGATGCCGACGGCGTGGAGGCGATGGACCATCTCGCGCGCTTCATGCGGTTCCTCGCGCCATACCCCTCGGTGGTCTCGACCCACACGAACGACGACCTCGACACAGACCCCACCCTGTCACGCGGATTCACCATCTTCACCCAGACCGGATGCGCGGTCTGCCACAAGCCGTCGTGGGTCACCGGTGGAGACACGCGCGAGCTCGCCGGACGACGCGTCTGGGCCTTCTCCGACTTCCTGCTGCACGACGTGGGCACAGGTGACGGCCTGGCCCTGGGAAGCGCCTCGGGCACACAGCTCCGCACCGCGCCGCTCGTGGGGGTACAAGAGGCGTTCGGATACCTGCACGATGGCTCAGCGCCTACCGTCGACGACGCCATCACACGCCACGGCGCGCAGGCCCGCGAATCCAGCGCACGCTACGCCGCCTTGTCTGCGGACGACCGCGCTGAGCTGCTGGCCTTCATCAAGGGGCTTTGAGGGTCGAGCCAGGCCCTCGCGATTCGAGGACGCACCCGTTCGCACCGTGCGACTTGATCGTCCCCGGCCGACCCGAGGCGCTCTCCGTCAAAAATCACGCTGGATTCACGATGGTTCCAAGAACCTTTGCGACCTCGGTGGTATCGTGAGGCCACAAAGAGAGAGGATGATGAGACAGCCATGAAGACGAACGAGCTTTCCCAGCACCAGATCCTGTTCCGCGCCCCCATCGTGCGCGACCGCGGCTGGAAGACCGGCAATGAAG
>RGZZ01000469.1 GCA_010028905.1 Pseudomonadota bacterium
TTCACGGGGGCGCGCATCGTCGAGATGGACCTGCGCGAGCGCCTCCTCACCCGCGCGCTGGCGCTTCCGGCCGCGTGGCACGCAAGGACGCGGACCGGCGAGCTCATGGCCCTGGCCACGAACGACCTGATGGCGGTGCGCATGGCGCTTGCCATGGGGCCGGTGACGGTCTTTGACTCGACCGTTTTCGTCATCGTGGCACTGGTGGCACAGGCGAGCATCGACTGGCGCCTCACCGTCTTCACCACCCTGCCGTTCATCGTGCTCGGTCTTGTTCTGCGGCTCTCGCTTCGCAACATGTATGCGCGGTCGACGGTGGTTCAGGAAGCGTTCGAGCGGCTCACCGAAAAGGTGAGGGAGAGCCTCAGCGGCATGCGGGTGCTTCGCGGTCATGCCCAGGAGGAAGGCGACGTTGCTGATTTCGAGCGCTTCAGCACGGCGTGCGTCGACGCGCAGATGGCGTCGGTGCGCGTAGATGCCGTGTTCAACCCGTCGGTCATGGCGCTCACCGGACTGAGCACGGCCATCCTGCTCGGGGTGGGGGGCACGCAGGTCGTCGAAGGGCAGATGTCGCTGGGCGCGTTCACTGCGTTCAGTGCCTATCTCGGCCTGATGTCGTGGCCCATGATCGCCGCAGGATGGACGCTCTCACTGATGGGGCGCGGGACGGCCTCGATGGAACGGGTCATGGATCTGCTCGACCGCGAGCCGGAGCCGGACATCGCAGGGCAGATGCCAGTCATCGCAGGTACCATCGAGGCTCGCGATCTCAGCTTCGCCTATCCCGGCAATGAGCGGAAGGCACTCGATCGCGTGTCGTTTCGCGTCGCGCCGGGGGGGACCCTCGGCATCGTGGGCGAGGTGGGGAGTGGCAAGAGCACCCTGGCCGCGCTCCTGCTACGGGTCTATGCGCCTCCGGCGGGCAGCCTTCGCATCGATGGAATCGACGTGAATGACATCGATCTGGCCCACCTGCGACGTCACGTCTCGATGGTCTCGCAGGAGGCCTTCCTGTTCAGCGAGTCCATCGCCGACAACCTGCGCCTCGGGGCGCCCGACGCCTCAGACGAGCGACTCATCGAGGCGTGCCGTCTTGCTGCGGTGCACGACGAGATCACTGAGTTCCCGGAGGGCTACGAGACGCTGCTCGGCGAGCGGGGCATCACGCTCTCTGGTGGTCAGAAGCAGCGGGTCTGCCTGGCGCGAGCGCTGCTCAAGACCGCGCCCATCCTGGTTCTCGACGACACCCTCTCTGCCGTCGATGCCGACACCGAGGCGCGCATCTTGTGCGAGCTCGAGCGGGAGCGTCGCGAAGGGCGACGCACCTCGGTGATCATCGCCCATCGTGTCAGCGCTGTGCGCGACGCCGACTGCATCGTTGTCCTGCGAGACGGATCGGTGGTGGAGCAGGGCACGCACGCGGAGCTGATTGCGCGTGGCGGGGCGTACGCCGAGCTGCACGCGCTGCAGCAGCTCGAGGGCGAGTCAGCATCACGCGCGACCTCGATGCAGGAGGAGGTGCAGCAGCCGTGAGCCGGCGCAAGACGGCCTTCGAGGAGGAACGCCTCGGGGCATTCGACATGCTCGGGCTGCTGCGGCGCGTGATCACGTTCGCGCACGGGCAGGGTGGCCTGCTCACCCTCTGTCTTCTCGGAACCCTTGTCCTGTCCGGTGCGCAGGCGTGCGCACCGCTGCTCGTGCGCGCCGCCGTCGACGGCTTCATGGACCCGTCTGCAGCGTCACCGCCTGACGTGGCACTCCGGGTTCGAGGCGTGACGTGGCTCGCCGCGGCCTACGTCGGGCTGCTCGCGCTGACGCTGATCGTCTCGTACGCCATCATCATCGGGCTCAATCTCGTAGGTCAGCGCGTGGTCAAACGTCTGCGCACGGCGGTGTGGACCCATCTCCATCGGCTCCCCATCCGCTACTTCGATCTCAATCCCGTGGGACGGCTCGTCACCCGAGTGGCCAACGACACCAATGCCATCGCGGAGCTGTTCACCTCGGTGCTCACCAGTGGATTGAGCGACGCGCTCACGTTCGTGGGGGTCAGCGTCATCCTGCTGCGGCTCGACGCTGCGCTGGCGCTGCGGGTGATGGGGCTGTTCATTCCCCTCGCTGCGCTCGTGATGTGGTTCAAGACGGTGTCTCAGCCGCTGCAGCGGCGCATCCGCGAGCTGCTGGCGCGGGTGAACGCCTTCTTCCAGGAGAACGTGCAGGGCATTGCCGTGGTGAAGTCGTTCACCGCGCAGGCCCGCCAGATCGAGCGGTTCCATCAGCTGAATGCGGAGACCTATCGCACCGAGATGCGCAACGTGCATGTGTTCGCGGTCTTTCGTCCGTTGGTGAGCGCGTGCTCGACCCTCGGGCTGGCCATCGTGCTCTGGCAGGGTGGGGCCGCCGTGCTCGATGGGCGACTCAGCCTGGGCACGCTCGTGGCCTTTCTCATGTACGTGCGCATGCTGTTCGCGCCGGTTGACGACCTGGCCGAGAAGTTCAACGTGATGCAGTCGGCGCTGGTGGCGTCAGAGCGGCTGCTGCGCATCCTCGACACGGCGCCGGAGCCGGCGCCCTCCCTCCCGGGGCCGTCCCGCGCTGAGGGTCGCATCCGCTTCGACCGCGTCTCGTTCTCGTATGACCCGGACAAGCCCGTGCTGCGTGACGTGTCGTTCGAGGTGGCGCCAGGCGAGATCGTGGCGCTCGTGGGCCCCACCGGTTCGGGCAAGAGCACCATCGCAGCGCTGCTGCTCGGGTTCTACCGCGTCGATCCGGACGGTGGAGGGCGCATCCTGCTTGATGACCGCCCCATCGACGAATGGGACGTACAGTCGCTGCGCCGACAGTTCGGCTTCGTGCAGCAGGAGCTCTTCCTCTTCTCCACCGATCTGCGCCGCAACATCACCCTGCATTCGCAGGTCCCAGATGACCGTCTCGCGCGGGCCATCGAGCTGAGCCAGGCCACTCGAGTGGCGGAGCGCTTCGAGGATGGGATAGACCACCCTGTTGAAGAGCGGGGGGCGTCGCTGTCGCAAGGGGAGCGCCAGCTGCTGTCGTTCGCTCGTGCCCTGGTCACCGATCCGCCCGTGCTGATCCTCGACGAGGCCACGGCCAGCATCGACAGCAAGACCGAGGCGCTCATCCAGACTGCCCTGCACCGCGCCATCGAGGGCCGCACCGCCCTCATCATCGCCCATCGGCTGTCGACCGTGCAGGAGGCCGATCGGGTGATCGTGCTGCGCAAGGGGCAGATCGTCGAGCAGGGCTCCCACGCCGTGCTGATGGCGGCCAACGGGCTCTATGCCCACATGTTCCGAACCCAGATGACCGACGCGCACTGACGCGGGGGCGTTTCAGCGAGACTCCTGCAGCGGGCCTTCGGTGGGAGAGGGCTCCGGCCCGAGATTGCGCTGGGGAGCCAGGGTCGGACCCGGGCGGGGGATGATCCGGAGCGCGACCCGAACCTCGACCTCGAACAGGCGCAGCCAGGGCAGCACGCATTCCGCGTGCGCCTGTTCGAGGGCAGCCCATCGGTGCAGTCCCGGCACCCATACCGAGTGCCCACGGAATCTCTTGTCAAAGAGACGTCGAGCATAGGCCAGCAGCTCGAGCCGGATCTTCAGCCCGACAGGGCCGAAGAGGTTGAGCAGCGGGTCGGCGTCGGCGGGCAGCCCTGCGGTTTCCGGCCGGAACCTCGCCCGCACCAGCGCCTGGTAGCGATAGTCGTCGACGAAGCGAGCCAGCAGAAAGGCCTGGTGGGTCTGCTCGCTGGCCAGCGCTCGCGACGCCGACCATCGATCACCGAAACGAGCAGCGAGGCTGTGGGCCACGGCCTGGGCGATGGCGGTTCCCAGCTTGTTGCTGGGGGTGTTCCAGGCGGCATACGCCTCGAGACGGGGGAGCGGCACCCGTGCCATCACCGCTTTGGCCAGGAACGGATCGGCCATGTTCACGAGGGCGAGA
>RGZZ01000470.1 GCA_010028905.1 Pseudomonadota bacterium
GCTGCGAGTGCTGCATCAAAATCGACTGCAGCCGTGTGACGAAGACGCGAGAAGATCGTATCCTTGCGATGGTTGCGCTCCTCCTCATTGCAATGATCATCGGCCTTCTCGTCTATCTTCAGACCCTGCGCCACCAGCCCGTCTCTGTGCCAAGCCCCTCGCCAGCGGCAAGGGTCGTGGCGCCATCACCCTCCCCCTCCGTTCGAAGAGCCGCTCCCGCCAAGAAGCCAACGCCCTCCAGATCAGCGCATCCACTGAAGCACTAGCGGCTTCTCAGCGCCTTTCTCTCCCGTTGCGATCCCACCACCCGTCTTGCATCGCGCACTAAACTTGACATCATTACAGCATTTAAGTACAATACTGTTACAATGACCGCCGACCCCTGGCCCTACTCCCTGGAAGCCCTCTGCAGCGAGACCGTGCGGTGCCTCGAGCACTACGGCCTGCGCGACAGCGCTTCCGATCAACGGGTGTCTGCGGCGCCGGACGGGCGCACCGTCCGCTACTACACCAGCCTCGGCCTGCTCGACCGCCCGCAGATCGAGGGGCGGCAGGCCCGCTACAGCGCGCGTCACCTCGTGCAGCTGCTCGCCGTCAAGGCGCTTCAGTCGCAAGACCTCGCCCTCGCCGACATCCAGAAACGCCTCTATGGACGTTCAGAGCCCGAGCTGCTGGCGATCATCGAGGCCGCCGCCATCTCGCGAACCCCCACCCAACCCGCGTTCACGCCCGTGGTGTGGCGCGAGATCACCATCGAGCCCGGCCTCAAGATCATGGTCGAAGACGGCTGGACCCTCCCAGACGACAGCGCGCGCCTCGAGGCGCGCCTGCTCGCGGCGCTGGAAGCGCTGCGCGAGCGCCCCTCGCACCCCCACCTCAGACAGAAATCGTGAATGGAGGACGCCCCATGACCCTCGTCGAGACTCCGCTGCCCCTGCTCGCATTCAAGGACGAGACCATCACGCGCGGCTTCGGCCTGCTCGAGGTGAAGCCCCAGAACGGTCCCACCCAGCTTCCCCTGCAGCGCGTCGACATCAGCGCGCGGGTCGTCGACCGCTTCGCCGTCACCACCATGACCGAGACCTTCCGCAACACGTTCGAAGAGCCGCTCGAAGCCACGTATGTGTTCCCCCTTCCCGGCGGTGGGGTGGTTACCGATCTGGAGATGCACGTGGGTGGAAAGGTGCTGCGTGGAGCCATCGAGGAGCGCGCGCAGGCCCAGCGCCAGTACGTCCAGGCCCTCGACGACGGCAAGCGCGCGGCCCTGCTCGAGAAGGAGCGAGACGGCGTGTTCACGGTTCAAGTGGGCAATATCGCACCCGATGAATCGGTGAAGATCATCATCACCTGGTCAGAGCGCCTCCCCTATTTCGACAACGGAACGGTCGAGCTCCGCCTGCCGCTGGTCGTCGCACCGCGCTACATCCCAGGCACCCCCCTCGACCGACCGAGTGTGGGCGTGGGCACCGAGAGCGACACCGACCGCGTTCCCGACGCATCGCGCATCACCCCGCCGCGCCTCGCCGAAGGCTTCGATCCGAAGGTGGGCCTTCACATCGAGGTCGACCTCAACGACGGCAACCTCGCCGATCTCGAGTGCTCGCAGCACGCCACGCGTCTAGGCCTCGACAGCGGCCACGCTCGGGTGACACTGGCCCGTGAGGGAGAGCGGCTGAACCGCGACTTCGTGCTGCGCTGGCGGGTGGCCCGCGCTGAGGTCTCCGCCTCGCTCTGGGTGAGCCGCGCTGGGGAGAATACCCACGCCGCGCTGTCCATCGTGCCACCGCGGCCCGAGGGCTTCATGGGTCGTCCCCGCGATGTCGTGTTCGTGCTCGATCGCTCGGGCTCGATGGAGGGGTCGAAGATGGTGTCTGCGGCGCGCGCCTGCGCCATCCTCCTCAACACCCTGGGACCACGCGATCGCTTCGCCATCGAGCTGTTCGATGACCGGGTCGACTGGCTCGAACCGCTCACGGGAGACACCGTGAGCACCCCCTCACAGCCCTTCGCCGTCGCCGACGAAGCCGGCATCGAGGTGGGCGAGCGGTTCCTGCGCGGCGTGGAGGCCCGCGGCGGCACCGAGATCGGCAGCGCCCTCGACAGCGCGCAGCACATGCTCTCAAAGAACGAAGACGAGGGCATGCGCGCCGCCATCATCATATTGCTCACCGACGGCCAGATCGGAGACGAAGGTCACGTGCTCGAAAAGGTGAGCCAGAGCAGCGGCGACACCCGCATCTTCACCGTGGGCATCGACACCGCTGTGAACGAGGGCTTCTTGAACCGACTCGCCGCCCTGGCGGGAGGCACCGCGGCCTTCGTGGCGCCGGGCGCGCACCTCGAAGGTGCCCTGCAGGCCGTGGGGCGCGAGATCGGCGTGCCGCTCGTCACCGACGTGACCGTGGAAGGCCCCACCATCGAGCGCGATTCAGTCGTGCCCGCGCGCATGCCCGACCTCTTCGCCGGACGCGCCGCCACGGCGTACCTGGCGATGAAGAAGCCGGGCGAAGTGCGCGTGCGCGGGCGATATGCAGATGGCAGCGCACTCGACATCACCGTTCCAGCCAGCACTGTCGACACGCCCGCCATCGGCCAGCTCTGGGCGCGCGGACGCATCAGCGACCTCGAAGATCGCTACCGCCTCGAGCCTGAGAAGCAGGCCGCCATCAAGAAGCAGATCATCACCCTGTCGAAGGCGCACCACGTGCTCACACGGTTCACCGCATTCGTGGTCGTCGACGAAGAGGTCGTGAACGCCACGGGCAAGCGCCGAAGGGTCACCCAGGCGGTGGAGATGCCGGCCGAGTGGGAGATGGATGCATACAGTGCGACGCGATCGCTCACCGTTGGCGCGGTCGCGCAGTCCCTGTCAACGGGTGGAGCGGCCAAGCGCGTGCGCGCCGCGATTCCGCCCTCGGCGTCCCCGCCGATGGCGCCCCCGCCCATGGCATTCTCGTGTGCGGAGGCGCCTGACGAGTTCGCGCTTGCGAGTCCCGCCAGAATGATGGGCAGCCCAGCAGACCGCAGCATCGAAGGAGTGAAAGAGATCAGGTCGTCGCTGCCCCCTCCCGCCACGGTGCTCGACGTGATCGAGGCCATCGACGCCGTGCGCGACGCCATCGCCACCCTGCTGACCGACCTGCGGGCCGGGCGACGTCCCAAGGCCACGGCATTGAAGCGGGCGCAGCGACAGCTCACCCAGGTGCTCGGGCGCCGCCACGACGCGAGCCAGTTCGCGCTGCTGCAGCGCTTCCGCCGCACCGCCCTGCCGGAGATGCTCGCCGCCCTCGACGACGCCTCCCTCCCCCCCGCAAGCCTGGTGCCGCTCTTCGAGCGCGGCACCCAGACCCTCGATGACGCCACTGCCGAAGCGCGAGGCCTGATGGGCTCGGGGCACGAACCCACCCCCCAGACCCCCTACTGGGAGTCTTCGATCTGAGCGCACGAGCAGGGCACGGGGGAGACCCCGCGCCCTGCTCCGCGCAGAGAAGAGACACGCCATGTCCGACGCCACCCCCATCACCATGGCCGTTCGCCAGCTGCGCGCCAGCGGCGTCGACTTCGTTCCCCGGCCCTACAAGTACGAAGAGCGCGGCGGCACCGCCGTGTCGTCACGTGAGCTCGGCGTCGATGAGCACAAGGTGATCAAGACCCTGGTGATGCACGACGAGAACCGCAAGCCGCTCATCGTGCTCATGCACGGCGACCGCGAGGTCTCGACCAAGGCGCTCGCGCGTCACCTCGGGTGCAAAACCGTAAGCCCGTGCCCGCCCGATGTGGCCGAGAAGCACACCGGCTACAAGACCGGCGGCACGAGCCCGTTCGGGCTGCGAAAGCCCGTTGCCATCTACGTCGAGGCCACCATCCTCGACCTCGGTCGCATCTGCATCAACGGCGGTCAGCGCGGGTTCTTGGTGGAGATCGCCCCCCG
>RGZZ01000471.1 GCA_010028905.1 Pseudomonadota bacterium
CCCACCCCCAGGTGGTGGAGAAAGCCGCCGTGCAGCACGCCTCGTCGGTGATCGGCATCATCTTGAAGAAGGCCTACCCGGACGAGCGCCAGCGCGAGAAGGACGCCAGCAAGTTCGTGGCGCTCGTGCTCCGCTCGCACGGCTTCTACACCTACGAGCACTGCACCCGGCTCATCGACCTGGCGTCCGATCTGGCCGAGATGGCCGGACACGGCGACCCGGAAACCCGCAAGCGCATCGCTGACGGCATGACCTACAAGGACCTGGGTGAGGTGGAGTATCTCATCTCCCGCAGCTCTCCCCGCCAGCGCCAGGTGCTCACCGAGTACCTGGGGGGCCAGAAGATGGCCCAGTCCGGCCTGCTGCACGACATCGGGAAGATCAAGATCCCCAAGGAGATCCTCTACAAGCCGGGCATGCTCACGCCAGACGAGGCCAAGACCATGCAGATGCACCCGGTGTACGGCGCCCAGATCCTCGAAGCCATCGCGCCGCTGGCGCACGCGGCACCCGCCGCGCGCCACCACCACGAGCGGTTCGATGGCAAGGGCTACCCGGATCGCCTGGCGGGCGAGCAGATCCCGTTCGAAGCCCGGGTCATCGCCATCGTCGACGCATTCGACGCCATGGCCGCCGATCGACCCTATCGAAAAGGGCTGCCCCTCGAGGTCTGTCGCAACGAGCTGGTGAAGGGGCGAGGCAAGCAGTTCGACCCCACGCTCGTGGAAGGCTTCATGGAAGTGCTCGACGCAAAGTTCGTGCGCGGCAGCGCCAACCTCGAAGACTACCGCCTCGGCCCGGGCGCCTGACGCGCGCATCGGCGCGGCGCACCTATCAGGTTCAGCTCCCCCCTGTACGCCCTGGAAGGGAAAGTAGGAGAGGCCTCGAAGCCCCCGACCGATTCGCGCAAGACTCGCCGACCCGGCGTTCGTGCTGCTCCGGAACATTCAATTCCGGGCACGCGTCTGAGGTGCGAGCACAACGGCGCGGCGTCTTCCTTTGACGTCACGTCGGCAGCGGTGCGCCCCCCGAAGGGGTGCCGCCCTCCGTCCTGGCCAGACCCTCTGTCTCGGCCGCCTGACGGCGGAACGCCGCCTTGTGCCGAATGCAACACTTGACCGTCAAGGAGCCGCATCTTCGATGATTGTGGTGGAAGAGCTCACAAAGCGGTTCGGTGAACGAGACGCCGTACAGAACATCTCGTTCACCGTAGACCGCGGAGAGATTCTCGGATTTCTCGGCCCGAACGGCGCCGGCAAGACCACGACCATGCGCATCCTCACCTGCTACTTCCCGCCCACCAGCGGGCGGGCCGAGGTCGCGGGGTTCGATGTCACGAAAGACTCGCTCGAGGTTCGCAAGCGGGTCGGGTACATGCCCGAGAACGTGCCGCTGTACCACGACATGCCGGTAGAGACCTACCTGGGATTCGTGGCCGATGTCAAAGGCGTGAACGCCCGCGAGCGGCGCAAGCACGTCGAGGCGATCCTCGACGAGACCTCGCTCACCGAGGTGCGTGACTACCCCATCAGCAAGATCTCACGCGGCTTCCGGCAGCGCGTCGGACTGGCCCAGGCCCTCGTGGGGAACCCAGACGTGCTGATCCTCGACGAGCCCACCGTGGGCCTCGACCCCAAGCAGGTCGTCGAGATCCGCACGCTCATCAAGAGCCTGGCCGAGCGCTCGACCGTGATCCTGAGCACGCACATCATGCAAGAGGTCGAGATGATGTGCAGCCGCGTCATCATCATCGACAAGGGCCAGATACGCGAGAAGGGCGAGGTCGCCAACCTGCGCGCCCGCCTGGCCCAGGGCGGTCTTGCCGAGGTGCTGGTGCAGGGCGCCACCCTCTCGGCCCTCTCCTCGTCGCTGGGCAAGGTCTCCGGCGTGGGCGAGATCTCCGAAACAGGCAAGGACGGAGACGCCACCCGCTACCAGATCGCGCTCACCGGATCGCGGTCGGTGATGGCCGATATCGCCGCGACCATCATCGGCAAGGAGTGGAAGCTGCTCGAGCTGCGACAGAAGGCCGACAGTCTCGAAGACATCTTCATCCGCGTCGTCTCGGGCGACAGCAGCAGCGCCGCAGCCTCTCCGAGCGCGGCAGAGAAGAAGGAGGCGAGCTAGCCGATGTGGGCCGTCTACAAGAAAGAGATGCGCCAGTACCTGCTGACGCCTCTCGCATGGATCGTCTGGGTCTGTTTCCTGTTCCTCGCGGGCTGGGTGTTCCAGTTCTTCATTCGTCAGGCGCTCGACAGCGTCTACGGCGGTGCCCCCGACCAGGGGCTGACTGACTTCGTCGTCACCCGCTACTTCGGGTTCAACAAGTTCATCTTGCTGTTCGTCATCCCCATCTTGAGCATGCGGCTCTTTGCCGAGGAGAAGCAGAGCGGAACGCTCGAGCTCCTCTTCACCTATCCGCTCACCGAGATACAGATGATCTTCGGCAAGCTCCTGGCGGCCCTCACGGTGGCCTGCATCATGGTGGGGCTGACGCTCCCGCCCATCTTCTGGGCCTCGAAGTACGGCGCCCTCGACTGGTCGGTTCTGGCGTGCACCCTCGTCGGCATCGTGCTGCTCGTGACGGTGGCGCTGAGCATCGGCATCTTTGCCTCGTCGCTGACGGGCAGCCAGGTGGTGGCCTTCATCATCACCCTCATCACGCTGCTCGCCCTGTGGCTGGCGGCGCCCCTCACCGACGGGCTGCAGCCGGGGCTCGGCCGCTTCGTGCACGAGCTCTCGCTCATCGACCACTTCGAGAACTTCGGTCGAGGCATCATCAACAGCAGCGACGTCATCTTCTACCTGAGCCTCTCGGCCTTCTTCCTGTTCCTGACGGCCAAGCAGCTCGAGTCCCGCAAATGGCGAGGTACGTCATGAAGAGAACCTTCATCTACGGCTCAAACACCCTCATCGCAATCGTCCTGTTCACGGCGATCCTGATCCTGATCAACGTGCTGCCCAAGGAGATGAAGGCCATCAACGCCTTCGGGATGCGCATCCCGCTCCAGAAGCAGTGGGACCTCACCGAGAACAAGAAGTTCACGCTCACCGACCAGAGCGTGAAGGTCCTCGCGCGTCTCGAGACCCCTGTGACGGCCATCGGCTTCGCGCAGAAGGGCTCGGCGGGCTACACAGCCCTCGAGGACATGCTCAAGCAGTACGCGTTCCAATCGCCCAGCTTCAAGTACCAGATCAGCGATCCGGTGCGCGATCGAACCCTGGCCATGCAGTACGGCATCAAGTCGATGCGAAGCCTCGTCCTCGAGACGAAGGGCGCTGACGGCAAGCCTCACCACGACACCGTGACCCTGCCGCCGAGCATGGGCGGTGCCGACTACCAGCAGATGGAGTCGAAGATCACCGCGGGGCTGCTGCGCATCATCAACCCGAAGACCGCCACGGTGTACTTCACACGCGGGCACGGCGAGGCCGAGATCGATGACCAGAACCCCCAGACCGGTCTCTCTCTCCTCAAGGCCGGCCTCGAGGGTGAGAACTATGTGGTCAAGAGCATCTTCCTCTACAACGAGAAGAGCGTTCCGGCTGACGCCACCCTGGTTGTGGTGGCGGGCGTGACCAAGGACTTCCTCCCCGATGAGGTGAAGGCGCTGCAGCGCTATCTCTCCGGCGGCGGGCGCATGCTCGTCTTCTACCCGTCCGACCCGTTGCAGATGAAGACGCTGTCGAACTTCGACGCGTTGCTGTCGGCGCAGGGCATCGTTGCGCAGAACGACCTGGTCATCAGCCAGCTCATCGCTCCGCTGAGCTCTCGCGAGCGCCTGCTCGCGCCAGCGGTCAACAAGTACGGCACCTCTCCCATCACCGAGCGGTTCACCGTGCCCACGGTGTTCCCCGTCGCGCGTTCGTTCAAGATCGACAAGCCCCCGAAGGACGCGCACGTGACCCCGCTGGCCACAACGGTGGCA
>RGZZ01000472.1 GCA_010028905.1 Pseudomonadota bacterium
CTCCCGGCCACTGCCTTGGCACCCCCGACCGCAACCTGCTCATTGTCGCCGCTGCGGATTCCACGCATCATCTGCGTGCCGCCCTCGTACACGGCGAGCCCGCCCAGCGCCACCGGCGCCACGGTGGCCGCCGCGGTGCCGCCCGCAATCAGGGCGCCCCCGCCCACTGTCTTCACGCCTCCGACCGCGGTCTGCTCGACATTGCCGTTGGCGACCCCGTTGACGAGATCGCGCCCGCCATCGACAACCAGCCCGGCGCCGACGAGGCGTCCGCCGACCTGGGCCAGGTTTCCGCCGGCCGCCATGCCTGTACCGCCCACCGTGTTGAGCGCGCCGGCCGCCAGGTCGACGCTCCCATCGACGGCCTCGCCCTTCTTCAGCTTCTCGACACCCGCGCCGATCTGATTGACGCCGCCCGCTGCGGCCATCGCACCGAGGCCACGGTTCACCCCTTCCATGACCACCGCGGGGCGCTCTGCTGCACGGGTGTTGCTGCCCCGTGGGCGCTCGAGGGTCGAGATCTCGCCCTTCTGGGCCGGATCGAACTGTCCACCCTGACGCACGGCGCTGATGCCGACCTCGCGGCCCGCTCTTGCCGAGATCTCCGCCAGCTCGTTGGCGCGAACACCCTCGCTGGGACGGGTCTTGCCGTCGAAGCTCGCGCTCGGCAGGTCATTGCCGCGCAGCAACCCACGCTCGTACGTCTCTGCGAGCTGCCGAGCAGGGCTGCTCAGCGTCTGCTGCTCGCCCGGATTTGCCTTGACAAAGGCGCGGCTGTCGCGATTCGCCGTCGCGAGATCTTCGATCGACTTCATCTTCAGAAAGCGCTCGCCGTTCGTCCCCGTGCGAATCTCAGCGCCCTGGTGCGGCTGTGTCTCGCTCATGCGCAGCGGATACTCCTGGGGGACAGCAGCCTTCGAGCCCTTCTGCCCGCTCGAGGTCTGCAGCTCCTGCATGCGGCGTGTCGCCAGATCACGAAACTCCTGGTCGGTGGCGCGAAAGGCGGTATCGAGATCGGAGGGGCGCCCCTTCGCATCGCTCGCCTTCATGTCGCCGTCCGGACGAAACGTGTCGCCCTTCTCGGCCTTGCTCGGCGCACCGCGAACCGCGCTGGAATCGAGCGCCACGCGCCCCTCGGAGTTCGGGATACCCGCGCTCTTGTACGCTCCGTGCACATCTTCGGTGAACTGGCCCAGGGGCTGCTCGAGACCGAGCACCCCCTTCTTCGCGTTCTCGACGAAGCGCTGCCCGCGCTCAGGCTCGAGGTTGCGCGCGTAGTCGCCGAGACGCTGCTTGAGCTCGCCACGCTTCGAAGACTCGAGGTTGTACTGGGGGTTGTGACGCAGCCTGCCGACTGCCGTTCCGATCTCCTGGGCCTGCGACTGGGGAGCGTCGGCGGTCGCTCGACCGACGCCCGCGGAAGCGGCCGTGCCGGACTGGCCGCCCTGGGGCATCGACGCCGCCGCGGCGCTCTCGGACGGCTCTACCGGCGCCGCGTCGTCGCGCTTCTGCGCATCTGCGGACGACGACGGGTCAGACGAAGACTGCGCATTCGCGAACGACTCGGCCATCGCGGTGCGCATGTTGCCCACCAGCGCGTGCTCCTGGGGTGCAAGCGCGTGTCCCCCCTCGTCAGACAGCGAGGTCGTCTCTCGTCGGCTTTCGGAAGCCTGGGCTGCGGTGTTCGATGACGCTTGCCTGGAGGGGGCCAGCCGATCGACGGCCCGCGATGCGTGTGGCAGGGCGGGCTTCACATCGTGGTGCGGAATCGTGCTCTTGCGGTGTGGCGATATGTAGGTCATGTCGGCGCGCTCCCTCTGCTGCTCGGTGCAGTTCACTCTTCTCGTGAGACATGGAGCGGCCGAGAGGCACGGTTTGCAGCGCGACTTGTTAACAGATTGTGGCCGCGATGTTGCTTTTTCTGAGCGCGGGAAACGCATGACGACGGCCCCCTGGGCTCACCGCACGCGCCCGCCCATCACGCACGGCCGGCCGACGCGCCCGCCGCGACGCACACCTCTCCTCATCCGCACGACACGTTCCAGGCCTCGCAGCACACGACCGATGCGCAGGTGCACCAGCGGCAGCAAGCCGCGCTCCGCGCGCAGCGCGCCGCCATGCCGAGCAGGCCGCAGCTGTCCGCAGCAGGGTTTCGCGACGCCGGCCAGTACGAGACCGCACGCGTGGCCGCGCACCGCATGCTCTTTCAAGAGCGGGGCGCTCGTCGTACAGCACGCCGCGCCATCAGGTCGTGAGCCAGCTGACCTGGGAATATCGAAACGTCTACGAAGGCCACTGCGCAGAGAGGGAGGCCATGAGCGAAGCGCTGCGAGGCGCCGAGCAGACGAGCGGCAAGGCCATCACCACGGTTCGTGAAGGGCGCACCGCGCTCAAGGGCGGGCACGTCCAGACGGCTAAGGTACGCGGTCCGAACTCCCCGAATCACGCATCCGCGCACAAGCCCTGCAGCGGCTGCGCCCCCGTGTTGAGCGAGCTCGGCCTCAAGTATCATCCCAAGCTGTGAAATCCAAAGCGGTAAAATCCCAATCGGTGAATGAAGGAATGCGTCATGTTCTCTGCTGCTGTGACTGACACACTTGAATGGGCCGGCTGGTCCCCCACGCGCAAGGTGTCGATGACCCGCTGGGTGAAAGCGCTCATCGACGATGGGTACACCATGGTGCCGGAGGCGCTTCGCATATTGGAGAACTTCGGACTGCTCACAATCAAGCCGCCGCCCAAAGCGCCTGGCGCGGTGTTCCGGGCTGACGAGCTGGTGTTCCGGCCGGACGACGCCGCCCTGGGCGAGTCTGATGCCATCGGCGACTGGGAGAAGCAGCTGGGGGTGCGCCTCTCGCCTGTTGCCGAGCACGGCGGGCAGGGATTGCTGCTGGTGGCGGAAGACGGTCGGGTCTACCTCTGCTTCGGCGCACTCATGTGGAAGATGGGCGAGACGTTCGAGGACGCGCTCGAGAACACCCTCATCGTGGTTCGGCGAGAGCCTGAGCGCATTCCCTGCATAGACTGACGGCCTCACCGCGGCCAGTGCCGCGGTGAGACCGTTGCTCGAGAACCGTCGACCTGTCGCTCAGCGCCTGCCAATGGCGCGCGCATGCACGAGCGCGCGCTGGCGCAAGAACGGCGACCCCGTGCCCGTAGACACGTCGATGTCGGCGACGTCGACGGCCCCGCCCAACGGCGCCAGTCCTTTTTCGGGGCCCGCGGGTCCGAACAGCCTCTCGCACGCCTCATTTGTCCAGATGCCCGACCGCAACGTCCGCTCATGCGTCACGCACCAGTCGCGGTATTCCCGAAGCGGAAAGGTGAGCTGCGCGTAGATGGGCGACGCCAGGGTGCACAAGCGATAGCGGTTGAAATGTCGCGGGTCGTCAAGCTCGACCAGCAAGCCGTCAACACTCAGGTCCCAGGGCTCAGGGTCGGCATCGAAGGCATCGCGCGACTGTATGCCATTCAGCCTCTGGTAGACATCCCACACCGCGTCACAGGCACCCGGAGGGGTGCTCTCAAAGGGCGCTGAATACCTGGCCTTCGCTCCGCCAAAAGCCAGCAAGATCGTGAAGATGTCGATCAACCCCACGCCAACGCCCTCCCTCAACTGAATCCATGCCACGATAGCACAGGCAGACTGCAGCCGGAGGTGCAGTCGGCGAGGGGGGCGAGGGGTCTTTCGGTGGCGGGGCGATGACTGCGTGTGCCGTCTGCGCACGCCCGTCTGCGCGCGGGCGCAACGCCGTGCGAAACCTACTGCCGCGTCGCCTTGAAGGCCTCGAGACGAATGTTGATCTCGGCCAGATCCTGCGGGCGCCAGAGATCCTGCTGCTCGGTCAGGAACGCCTTGATGCGCTCGAACGAACCCATGGCCATGTAGACGTGAAA
>RGZZ01000473.1 GCA_010028905.1 Pseudomonadota bacterium
CGACATCCGGACCGAGGGCGTGCTGCTGTATCCGCGCTGGGCGTACTTCTCGGGCCCTCCCGCCGGCATCCTGGCGAACATCGACCGGAGCCTCACGAACCCGAGCCTCACCGCCGCTGTCCGAGCCAAGCTCGAAGCGCAGAAAGCAGGGGTTCTCGCCGAGTGGTCGGCACCGAAGAATCTCGCCGAGATCGACGTGACGCCGCGCTCGCCGTTCGTTCCCGTCGAGGCGGTGCAGGATTGGATCAACGATCTGAAGATCGACCCGAAGGGGGGCCGCCGAGTCTACCCGCCCTCTCTCCAAGACGCCTACGGACCGCTGCGGCTGAGCCGCGAGAACGACTTCCTGGTCTTCGAGCGGAACGAGGCGTACAAGAAGTTCGCGGAGTACGCCAAGGAGAACAAGATCGATCTCGCGCCGATCTACTGGCTGCTGGGCTACTGCAACCGCGCGTCGATGGTCGACAAGGTCAGCGTCGAAGATGACGGCGGGACCACGCCGGCGTACAAGACCGGGAAGACCGCCGACGGCAAGCGCGAGCATATCTCGCCGAAGATCGTGCTCGAAACCGACGAGAAGTACGTCAACCTGTTCCGCGAATGGCTCTCTGAGTCGAAGTGGGTCGATCAGGTCGAGTCCGAGTACAACACGCGATTCGCGCCGCGCATGATCTCGAAGATCCCGACGGTGCCGCTCTCGATCGCCGGCCAGAGCCCGTCGGTGGTTCTGCACCCGCACCAGAACCAGATCGTGCGCCGCTGCACGATGGGCGGGAAGACGCAGCCCTTCCTGTGGGCTGCGGACGTGGGCGCAGGGAAGACGTTCGCCGGCAGCGCGACGCTGCTCCGGTGGCGCCAGATCGGCGCTGCGCGTCGCCCCATCGCCGTCGTTCCGACGAGCGTGCTGGAGAAGTGGTACGCGGACGGCAAGCGCGCGTTCCCGAACGCGCGCATCGGCGTCATCGGGATCAATCCGGCCTCGGACACCTCTCCGCGGGCGCGTGAAGCTCTGGCGGTGATCGCTGACCTCAATGCGACCCTCGCCCGGTACGAGGGCGCGGACACCCCGGAGAAGTACGCGGTCCTTCACCGGAGCGTCGCGAAGCGCGAGGGCTGGGAGCAGCATCGCCAGGACCAGATCCAGAAGATCAACACGAAGATCGACGCGGCGACGCTGCGTTCCCTGGCGACGCGCCTCGATTCGCCGGACACCCGCCTGGAGAAGTGGCTCCGGTTCGCCGCCGGCGGCTACGACTACCTGATCTGCGGCATGGATGCGTTCTTCCGTGACGTGGAGCCGAGCCCCGAAGAAGTAGGCGAAGTGCTCCTCGGTCTGGCGTGGGCTCGCCGTGACAGCGCGAAGGAGGCCAACGAAATCCGGCGCCAGCTCGAACGGATCGCGCGTATGAAGCGCGACCTCGCGGCGTATACGGCCGCCACAACGCCAGAACTGTACAAGAGTCTGCACTCGAAGATCGCGGACACCCCCGAATGGAGCGATCACCGCGCGAAGCAGATCGCGGACCTGACTACCAAGATCGAAACCACCCAGGCAAGTGTGAGTCGCAAGATCAAGGAGATGGGCGGCCTCGGTACGCAGGCCGAGCTTGTGAAGATCCAGGCCGTGATCCGCGGGCTCGTCGATAGCCGGAAGTACCGCCCGAACGCGGGGAGTGACGAGGACACCGAACAGGCTGACGACGCGAAGGAAGTCAAAGACAACGAAGCCCGGCAGGCCGAAAGCGGGGACGAAACGCCGTCGGAAGAGGCGGAGGATACAACGGAAGTCGCGGAGGACGTGCAGAAGTCGGACGATACCTTCCAGCCGCTCCCGGGTCTCGTCATGTGGTCCGACCTCGGGATCGACGCGATCGTCGTGGACGAGGCGCACCGGTACAAGAACCTGTGGTTCCCGATCCAGAAGATCGAGTACGCGGGCAAGGGTCAGGACGGGATCTTTGTGGGTACGCGTCGTTCCTGGGATATGCTGATCAAGACGCGCCTGATTCACCGCAACGCGAACGGCGCGGGCGGCGTGCTGTTCCTGACCGCGACGCCGATGGTGAACAGCCCCTTGGAGCTGTACACCCTGATCGATATGGTAAACCCGCGCGTCTGGCAGGACACCGGGATCCACCACAAGGAAGCGTTCATCGAGCGCTATTGGGAGCTTGCGACCAAGAGCATCCTCCGGTCCAACGGCTACTTCGACGTAAAGCTGATTCTGAAGGGGTTCAAGAACGGCGACGAGATGATGGGCGTGATCTCGACCGTGTTCCAGCGGTTGTCGACCGCGGAGCTTATCGCCCAGGGCTGGATCAAGAACCTGCCCGACACGAAGCCGTACCGGCTCGACTTCGCCCGTGACGGCGCGCAGGTCGCCGTCATCAAGACGCTGGCGGCGATCTACGCAGGCTGGATCCCCAAGAAGGGCCAGGACCCGACCAAGCAGACCGCGGGATGCGGGATCGAGACGCAGATCGACCTGAACCTGTGGGTCGTCAACCCCGAAACGGGCGAGCCCGAGATCACCGATGTCAGCACGGCGTTCGAGGATCTGGACGAGAACTTCCCGAATGTCGCAGACATCGTCACGGACGAGGAAACGGAGTACGCGGCGAAGGGTGTCCTGAGTCTGATCTGGCAGAGCCTCGCCACGAAGGCGGCCATGAGCCCGATCCTGATCCTCGACTACGCAGAGCGGTCGGCCGACCGGATTCAAGACACGATGTACCGCGGCGGGCTGTGGAACCAGCACGACCTCTTGATCCAAGCGTGGGAAGCATCCGGAAAGAAAGGGCCCAAGCCGGACGTGCCGCGCACCCCGGCTGGGAAGCGGATCTCCCGCCCGAAGCGGACGGAGTACATTCGGGACGCCATCCTGACCGACCTGCTCCCCGCGTTGGGCCTCGACGAGATCCGGGCCTACTACCAGAAGAACCCGGTCATCCCGAAGATCGCCAAGCTCGCTCAGATCGTCGCGACGAACGTCGATCGCGCGCTGTTCATGGTTCCCGGGTTCCGCGACGAAAGCGCGCTGCCCCAGGTGCAGGCGGCGGTCGCGGACGCTATCCGGCTGGCGGGTCACGAGTACGCGGTGTTCGTGCAGATGCAGCCGGCGGCCGACAACACAACGTACACGGCCGTCGTCTCGGGTCCTCGGGTGCAGGTGCAGGCGGCTTGGGGGGCGCTCACCGCGCGCGGCGTCGCGGCGACGCCGGTCCAAGACCAGGGGCGGTGCGGCCACGTCGTATTCTGCGACTTCAAGATCCTGCACCCGCAGATCCTCAAGGCGATCGTCTCGGCCTCGCGCGGCGCGATCCCCGAGAACCGCATCGTGTTCCTGCCGGCGGACAAGGCCAAGCGGCTGCTCGTCTCGCAGGAGTTCAACGGATCTGCCACCACCCCGCCGAAGTACGACGTGGTGATCGGGTCGAGCGCGCTGATGTCCGAGGGCGTGGACCTCCAGCGGCGGTCCTGCGCCGTCCACCACCTCGACCTGCCGTGGGAGCCCGCGACCCTGCACCAGCGCAACGGGCGCGCCGTGCGGCAGGGAAACACGATGCACCTCGTCGACGTGATCTACTACCTCACGGAGAAGTCCTACGACGCGGTTCGCTTCGACAAGATCGCGAACAAGGGCGCGTGGTGGGAGAGCGTGTTCTCCGGGCAGCGGTCTACCTCGAACCCGGCCGCGGAGAAGTCGGACGAGCTGAACAACATCGACGAGATCATCCTCTCGATGGTGATCGAGGACCCGGAGATCCTGGCAATCTGCATCCAGGCGCTCCGCGACGCCGCGATGAAGCTCCGAATCTCGGAGTTGATCAAGAACGCGAATCGGGAATGGGTCGCGATCAATGGGCTGTTCGACCGCGCGCGGTCGA
>RGZZ01000474.1 GCA_010028905.1 Pseudomonadota bacterium
GCTGCACTGGCCGCGGGCGGCGGAAATCAGGCCTCGGCGACCCGAGAGGGGCGCACGGTCCACCTCAAGCTGAACAAGCTCTAGGCGAACGGCCGACAAGGCCGATGTCCGCCCAGACGGGTTGCTAGAAGTGCGGCTTCATCTTCAGCCGCGCTTCCAAGCCTTCTACCCTCCCAGCAGGCGAGCGCCCGCTCGCCCGCTGAGGGCGTGGGCGACGCGCGCAGGTCGTGCGTCGCCCACGAACTCGTAGGCCAGCACGCGCTCGAGAAGACCCACGCGCTCGCGAATCGTACCTAGCGCCTCCTCGAAAGCGCCATCTTCACGAACGGCCATGGTCGCGCGCTCGAGATCGAGCGCATCGACCGCCATGATGGCGTCGACCCCGCTCACCGCATCGGTGAGCACCTCCTCACGCACGATGACCCCGTCCATCACCAGCGTCAGGCGCGCAGGGCCGTCATCACGCGGACGCAGCGCCGTGACCCCGCGATAGACACCGATTCGCAACGGGTTCTCATCTCCCGTGGGAATCACGTACGAGCGACGGACCCGATTGCGCTCCACGTCGGAACGGTTGAGCGCCGGATCATCGACGAGAGGCCACGTTTGTTCGTCCCACACCCGCTCGAGCGAGAGGCAACCCATGGCCGGCTGGGGCAGACAGATGCCTCCGGCATCGGGCTCGGTGGGGAGCCAGCGCAGCTCGACCACATGACGATCGCGGGCGTAGAGGCCCAAGCCGTGCGGCATGGGCAGCAGGCACGTCACGAAGCGCCCTCTCACCACATCGGTGAGACCAAGGGGAGAGCCTCCGAAGGTCGTTGCGTTGGCCAGCTTCTCATCGATGATGACCATGGCCGGCGCGTGACGGCATCGCTGGCGCACGGCCTCCACCGCGCGGCGCTTGTCGACCTGCATGCCCTTCACCATGACCCGCATCGACCAGTGCGCAGCGATGCGCCCGCCTGCCCGTGGCTCGATCTCACAGGTCCCCTCGCGCATGACCACCCGTATCACAGTCTCGTCGTGACGCACGTTGAGCTCTACCGAGGCCCCGTGGGTGAGCGCCGTGTCGATGGCGTCGGCCAGTGCGACGAGCGCGCGTGAGGCGCGACTGTCGCGCGCGGGCAGCCGCCCCATGAGCAGATCGACCAATGCGTCCGCTCCCATCGAGACGCCATCGTGCATGAATGTCGTGGCGTAGCCACTCCCCTCGAGAAGCAGACGCCGCGCCCCCGACGCAACCGAGTGCTGCGCAAGCTTGAGCAGGTACAACGACGCATCGCTCAAAGCCCCCGCGCGCGGCATGGCGAAGCGCTCAGCGAGCGTGAAACGCCCCTCGCTCTGGACGAGCCCCTCTGCGACCAGCCGATCCGCGAGCCTGCGGCTCTCCTCGCTCATGATTTCAGTGCACCCGCTTCCCGAGATCAGCGAGGCACCATGCGAATGCCGAAGTCACGCATCTCATAGATGGTGAGACCATCGACGTGCAGGAAGCCGTTCCCCACCAGGGTGGGATGGGGCGTCTCGCTCACCGCGGTGACCACGGCCTCGACCGTCACCCGCTTGTTGGTGGGAATCACCTGCCCGCGATACACCCAGGTGTGCGGCTGCCCGAGGAGGGTGGGCACGAAGCGGTGGGTGGCGGCCAGGTGCGGCCAGCGCTCGAGGGCCACGCTCTCGAGCAGCTGGATGAAGGCCTCGAGCCCGATGGAACCAGGCACCACGGGGTCTTGATAGAAGTGGGCCTTGAAGAACCACTCGTCGGCGTCGACGGTCTTGCCGCCGCGGATGAACCCAAGCCCGTGGGGGCCGCCGTCGGCCACGTAGGCCTCAACCTCGTCGTTGAACAAGAAGGCCTGGGCCGGGAGGGCCGCTGCAGGGGCCGACGTGGTGTGCGGGTCGTCGGGCACGTGCGGAGCCTCGAGGGCAAAGCGCCAGGCGCGCGCGCGGGCCAGCGCGTCGGCATCGGGAACGTGCAGGCGATCCTTCGCGTCGCGGATGCCGATCTGGTTGGCCAGCGCGGAGGCCGAGAAGAACCCGAAGGTGGTCACTCCCGTGTAGATGGGGCGACCGTTGCAGGTCATCTCCATGTCGAAGTCTTCGATGATCATGCCGCCCGCCTGCGACACGCGCGTCAGCCTCACCCGGGTGGTGAGGGTGCCGTGGGTGGGAAACACCTCTTCGTGCCAGGTGGCGGTTCCACCGAGGTTGCGGAACTTCAGATCCGTGGGGCTCTGCAGCGCCGACCCAAGATAGGCGGCCAGCCAGCCGCAGGGCTGCAGCGCGGTCTCGAGCAGCACCGCGAACGGCATGCACATCTGACGGTTGGCGCGGAAGTACCATGCGTCGACCGGGATGTCGTACTCGGCCTCGAACCAACCGCCCGCCTTGCAGAGGAACGGCTCGCTCCCCAGTTCGGTGATGCGGTCGAGGAACATGTAGGGCGGGCCGGGAAGGCGGGCGCATCGACGTTCCTCATCGTAGGGAAGGTAGGGCGGGCCGAACGCCAGCGAAGGACGCCCCACGGCGAACTGCAGGATGTGCTCGCGGGTGTAGATCTCGGGCTTCACCAGGCTCGCAGCGGACGCTGGCGCGGCCGTTGCCACACGCGTGGACGCGGCGGCCCGCAGCCACGTGGCCTCGAGCATCTCGCGGGTGAGCCCCGTGGCCTGCATGCTCATGTCGACAAAGCGCACGATGGCGCGCCCGTCGGCGTACATCATGGCGTCGGCGATGACGTAGGGCTCGGGGCGGTAGCCCATCTCCTTGATCTCGATCTCGTAGACCACCTTCTTCGTGCCCGCCGTGACCGGACCGCGGCATCGAAGCGCCGCCGCATTGCCCACCACGGGCTCCCACGCCACCGCGTCGTGCTCGCCCACCCACCCCATGCGCATGAGCAGAACGCGCAACGTGTGGGCGCAGCACTCGTACATGAGCGTGCCTGGCATGACCATGTCGTCGACGAAGTGACAGGTGAGAAACCAGTCATCCGGGTGGATGTCGGCCTCGGCGCGCACCCGCCCGAGGCCGAAGCGACCGCCCGTGGGCTCGAGGGAGAGCACCCGATCGAAGAGCGCCAGGCGCCCCTCGGGGAGGCGCACCGGTGCGCTCAACCCGAGCGAAGCGAATGCCGGCCCGAAGGCTGCACCGAGATCGCCGCGACGCAGCGCGCGCACCTGAGCCTCGTCGCAAGCCTCTGGCGCATCGAAGGCGACCAGCAGGCGCACGTCAGCGCCACGCATGCCGGGACGTGCCCGGTTCTCGGCGTCGGTGAGCACGATGCCGCCGGAGCTGGCGATCTCCTCGTAGGTGAAGAAGCCCGCGCAGCCCTTGCGCATGGTGAGGAACGGCTGATCATCGATGGTGCCATCGAACTCGAAGAAGAAGAGGGTCACGTCGCCCTGGCGCACGAAGCGATCGATGCGGATGTCGTAGACCATCATCTCTCCCGGTTGAGGAAGGCCGCGATGGAAGGTGACCGTGGCGTCGAGCAGGCGATACATGCGCGCGCCGCCGTGCGTGAAGTCGATGCCCAGGTACGCCGACAGGAAGAGATCGGCCTGACCGGCCTCCACCGAGACGAACACGGGTGCCCGGTTCCCGTCGAGGTACCACGCCCCCTCGAGCACGTCGTGCTCGGTGACGAGACGCCCCCTCGACAGCGAGCGCGGCTCGCCCTCCACCGACATGATGCGGTCGCAGAGCATGAGCGGCTCGTCGGGGAGACGAACCCGGGTGGGGTGGGCGTCGATGGGCGCAAATTCCGGCCCGAGCACGGCCGCCAAGAGTGGGAGGACGCGGAGGAGGAGGAGGAGCGATCTCAGTTCGAGCTCGCTCCAAGAGGGCCAACTGAGGCGCCGAGT
>RGZZ01000475.1 GCA_010028905.1 Pseudomonadota bacterium
AGGCACTCCTCTCGATGTGGTGGCGAGCATTGCGCAGGGCGAGCGCCATGATGGTGGCCTGCGGGTTCACCGCGGGGGAGGAGGGGAGGATGCTGGCGTCGGCGACGCAGAGGTTGTCGAGGCCGTGCACGTGTCCGAACGAGTCGACGGCGGCGAGCTCGTCTTCGCCCATGGGGCACGAGCTGAAGGCGTGCACGCTGCTGAGGCTCATGTCACGGGCCGGGATGGGCGTCGAGAGGCGCTTGCGGCAGTCGTCAACGCCGTCGAAGGGCGCCCACCCGCGAAGCCCCGGGTAGAGGCGTCGCGCGCCCGCGGCAAAGGCGAGCTCGCACAGATGGAGGAAGCCGGTCGTGAGGTTCACGCGGTCGCTCATGTCGAGTGTGTGGCGGGCGAAGGCCTCGCCCGTGAAGGGGAACGGTCGCACGACAGCCCGACGCGATGCCCGGCAGAGCGTGTAGTAGAGCGCCATCTTCGGCCAGTCGAGCAGGGCGTCGCGATTCTCGCCCCAGTCGTCTCCCAGCGTGATCGAGAGAAAGCCCGGCGTGCACACCGAGCCTCCCAGGGTCTCGTCCGGACCATGGTGCTTGATCTGGTAGACCGGGACCACCGCGGTGTGGGGTTCCAGGGGGGTGTCGAAGGCGGCCACGATCTTGAGCATCAGGTGCAACTGCAAGCTGTTGCCCACGTTGCGCCGGATTCCGCTGCGCCAGAGCAGCGTGGGGGTCTGGAGCGCGCCGCCACAGATGTAGAACCGTTCGGCGATGATCCGCACCGGCTGGGTTGCGCCGTCTGTGGTCAGCATCGCCTCGGCTTCGGTGATGCGCTGCCCGCGTCGCACGAGACGGGTCACCTGGCAGCGTGCCATCAGGCGGGCGCCGTGCTTCTGCGCGAGCGGGAGCAGGGTCTGCGACATCGAGCGGCGGGCCCCTGGCGCCGATTCGCCTTCCACGTTCGTCGCCCAGATCGCCCGCGGGATCTCGTCACACGACCATCCCAGGGCTCGGGCGCCGCGCAGCAACGCCTCGCTGGCGGCGTCCGGCGCCTCTCGCGGCGGACCCTCGCCGATGCCGATGAGGCGCTCGCACTCCTCGACAAGACGTTCGAGGTTTGCGCCGTCGAGTGAACGAATCTTGCGGTCTCGCACCCAGGCGTCAACCACCTCGCGTGGCGGTCGATGCCAGAAGCCCGCGTTCACCTCGGTGCTCCCCCCCACGCAGCACCCCTCCACGAAGGCGACGTTGGGGGTTCCCAGCACGGGAGACAGCCCGCCGTTGCGGTAGAGGTTCTGCACGGACGCGGGCGCGTGAGGCACGGTTCCACGCGGAACTTCCGGCCCTTCCTCGACGATGAGCACATCGCGCCCCGCCATGGCGAGCGTGGCCGCGGTGGTGGCTCCGCCTGCGCCCGAGCCGATGACCACTACCTCGGCCTGTATGGTGCGGGTCATCGGGGCTGGCTCCTGGCTGTGGTGGCGAGGGCCTGGCTCACCAGGGGGTGATCGAACCAGGCCAGCAGCGCGCAGCTTCGCACCATGCGCACGAAGTCGCGCATGGGCACGAGGGGGCTCTGGGCCCAGAGCCGGATCCAGGCGTCGCGCTGCGCGGGTGCGAGACGTGTGAACGGGCGGCCGTATCGCAGGATGGCGCTGACGCCGAACACGCCGAGCACCGCGATGTACGGGATGCGCAGGAAGGTCGGCATGCGCTCGACCTGACGGGCGACATAGACGTTCACCTCGGCCTCGATCTCGGCGCGCAGCGGTGCGGGGAGATCGGGCCACGGCGGGAGCAGCGCCGTGGAGAGCACGGCGAGGGTGCTGCGAGGCGCGCGCGTCGTCATCGCGGTGATCTTCCTCCAGGTCCCGCTGCGATCCTCGTGCCGCCCGGTGACGGTCTCATCGCTCACACCTCGCGTCGTCGCTCCCCCCGGCGCAGGCGCGCGAACATCATCGTGCCACTGATCACAAGGGCGATGAGGGCGATGGCGGCGGCGTCAGTGATATAGACCCCCCAGTCTCCCCAGAGCTGTCCATCGTGCAGATCGTAGGCCAGCTGCAGCCAACGGTTTCCAGAGGTGTCTTGCGCGGGCGGCCGAGCCACAAGAGGGGGATTCGAAGGCGACAGGGTGCGAACGCCGGCCGATGTGATGGCGACGAGGTGCCCAACCGGATCGAGGGACGCGGCCCAGATCTCCTCGTTCGTGGGGGTCTGCACCGCGCGCCACGCGCTCCCATCGTCGGACGAGACGAAGATCCCCCCGTTGCGGAGCGCCGCGTAGATCTGGCCGCGCCCGTCGCAGCACACGCTGTTCACCTGCTTTGCGGGCACGGGCAGGGTCACGCGCGTGAAGCTGCGCCCTCCGTCAGGAGATCGGAAGAGCCCATCGGAGGTGCCGACCCAGAGGGTGGAAGGCCGCCGCGGGTCGACGGTCGTGCACAGCACGTACTGGTCGAAGGGACCGCTGCCGACGGCTTCGCGCGACGGGAAGAGCCGCGCGCGATGGTTGATGGCGATGGCGGTGATCGCGGGCGCCAGGATGAGGAGCGCGGTGAGCAGTCCGAGCCAGCGGTGGAACAAGACGAGTCGTCGCATGGCTCGCGCGATTCAGGCGCCGATCTCCGATCCCCTTCCAGGGCGAGCGCTGGCGACGAGGGGCGAGGGGGCGAACCCTGGGAGGGCAGTCGGTGCGGAAGGCGAAGTTGCTGTCGGGCCTGCCGCAGGGGGAGCGGCGCATCGCGAGGAGTGCACGCATGATTGTCGTCATGGAAGAAAACGCCACCGAGGCGCAGGTCGCGTCGGTGACCGAGCGGCTCAAGACGAGCGGCTATGACATCCACCGCTCCCAGGGAGAGCGTTATACCATACTCGGCGCGGTGGGCTCGGGCGGACTCGATCCCCGCGACCTCGAGCTGTTCGAGGGCGTCCACGAGGTCATCAAGGTCAGCGCCTCGTACAAGCTGGCCTCTCGCGCCTTCAAGCCAGAGGGCACGGTGATACGCATCAAGGACGTGGTCATCGGCGCGACCGACGTGGTGATGATGGCCGGGCCTTGCACCATCGAGACCCAGGAGCAGGTCGAGGCCGTGGCCGAGGCCGTTTCCGCGCATGGGGTTCGGGTGCTGCGCGGTGGCGCGTTCAAGCCGCGCACGTCTCCCTACAGCTTCCAGGGGCTGGGTGAGCAGGGCCTTCGATACATCCGTGAGGCGGCCGATCGTCACGGCATGCTCGTGGTCTCCGAGGTGATGGAGTCGAGCCAGATTCCCATGTTCCTGCGCTACGTCGACATCCTCCAGGTTGGGGCGCGCAACATGCAGAACTTCAACCTGCTGAAGGACCTGTCGCGCATCGACAAGCCCGTGCTGCTCAAGCGCGGTCCGGCCGCCACCATCGAGGAGACGCTGCTCTCGGCTGAATACCTCATGGCGGGGGGCAATCATCAGGTCATCATCTGCGAGCGCGGAATCCGAACCTTTGAGACGTACACGCGCAACACCCTCGACATCTCGGCCATTCCCGTCATCAAGAAGCTGTCGCACCTGCCCGTCATCGCCGACCCCTCTCACGGAACCGGGCGGCGCGACAAGGTCGCGCCCATGGCCCGCGCGGCGGTTGCCGCGGGGGCCGACGGCCTGCTCATCGAGGTTCACAACCAGCCCGAGCGGGCGCTGTGCGATGGCGCCCAGTCGCTGCTCCCGAAACAGTTCACCCACCTCATGGCCCAGCTGGCCCTCATCGCCGCCGCGGTCGATCGGCGCATGGCTGGCGCCGCCTCTACGTGAATCGAGGCCGTCTCGAGGGGAGGCGCTCGCGTCTGCGACGTGGCCTGACGCTGCTGCTGCTGCTGCTGCT
>RGZZ01000476.1 GCA_010028905.1 Pseudomonadota bacterium
CCTAGAGGCGCGGCCGAAGAGGTCGCGCCTCCATGGGCGCCGAGGGGTGTCGTCCACGCCCTGGCGGGGACTCGTCTCAGGCTCGCGGAAGGCGCACGGTGAAGCGGCTGCCGACGCCGGGCTCGCTCTTGACGGTGATGTCACCGCCGTGCGCCCGTACAAGCGTCTGCGTGATCCACAGCCCCAGGCCGGTACCCTGCGTGGCGCTCACGTCGCCCACGCGTTCGAAGGGCCGGAACAGCCGCTCCTGATCTTCGGGGGAGATGCCCACGCCACGATCGGTCACGTGGAAGCTCACGGCGGTGTCTGTCTCCTCTGACGAGACGTCGATCGAGGCGCCTGGCGGGGAGTACTTCACCGCATTGCCGATGAGGTTCGCAAAGATCTGGCGCAGCTTCTCGGCGTCGGCGGCGACGTTGCGGCAGGAGATGCGGTTGTCGATGCTCGGAGCCCCGGTCATGAGGGCCAGGAACTCGATCTCCTCGTCGACCAGGGCTTTCGGATCGGTGGGCTGTCGCTGCGCCGCCATGGTGCGCCCCGTGAGCGCCTCGGACGCCTCGAGATAGGTCTTGATGAGACGATTCGAGCGGCTCACCGCGCGCTGCACCTGCTCGGAGAGCATCTGTCTCTCCTCGGCCTCCGCGGTCTTTGCCATGAGGTGGGTGGCCAGCTGGATGACCACCAGTGGGTTCTTCAGGTCGTGACTGGCCACACGCATGCAGTTGGCGAGGGCGTCGCGACGGATCTTCTGCTCGCGCATCTCGAGCTCGCGGCGCTGCGCGGCGACCCGCAGCCCCTCGGCACGCAGCGCCGCCGTGAGCAGGGCGGCCACCGCGCAGATGAAGGGGAAGTCATTGGGGGCGATGGGAAGTCCCGGGCGAGGGGTGTCGACGCAGAGCAACGCGATGACATCACCGTCGTCGTCGAGCAGCGGCACGTAGATGGCGCTGTGGATCTGGTGGGCGAGCACGCTGGGCGCGTTTCGGATCGCGCTGTGCGCTGGGGAGCCCCCGACGAAGTAGAGGGCCTCGCGGGTCTCCACGGCGTGTCGCGCCATCGAGGTGCTCACGGGGCTCATGGGGATGCCCTCGCGACGGAGATCTTCATCGCCCAGGAGCGACACGAAGCCACGGGTCGGGTCGGGGGGCCAGGCGACCACGGCCACGCGCTGCGCCGCGGGAACCACGTCGAAGATGCGCTTCAGCGCGTGGGCGAGCAGCTCGCTTCGGGTCGACGAGAGCATGCGCTGCGCGACATCATGAAGCGCGCTCACCGCGTTCTGCTTGAGGGCGGCTCCTCGGACGATGGACTCCACGTCGAGCTCGCGGGCGTCGGCCCTTGCACTGGGTACGGGTGCTGTCACGGGCGGGCGGCCAGGGCCGCGGTCCTCTCTCCGTGGGCGGTGGGCCCTGCGGTCTGTGTGTGAACGTATGCGCGGTCTCGGGGGGTGACGTCTCCCACGGCGTCAGGCGCCTCGCCTCAGATCTGGTCGTCGCCCGTGGGAGCGGGGCGTGGCGGTGCCTCGCGGGTTGGAACGGGCACCGGTGGCTCGGGCATCTTCTCCGGCGCCGGCTTGACGGGCTCGACCTGAATCGGGGCCGGTTGCTCTTCTGGTGCACCCGGTGCGCCCGGTGCAGGCTCGGTGGGGGTCGTATCCGGGTTGGCCGGGGGCTCATCTGGTTCAACCGGCGTCGCCGCGGGCTTGTCCGGGGTGTCGGCCTTCTTCTTCGCCTCGGCGTCGTCCTTGTGGGCGTCCTTGTCCTTGTCGGACTTGCTGTCCTTGTCCTTCGTGATCTCGTACTGCGAACGCGCCGTGTACGCGTGCTGCGTGCAGAAGCCGGCCGGGAGGTCCTTCGACTTCACGATCTTGTACTCGACGTGGGGGCAGACGGTGTTCGCGCGGCGCTTCGAGTCGGCGCACATGCCGACGCGCACATTGTCCTTGGCGTCGGCCATGAAGTAGCGCGGCCTGGCCTGGTCCTTGGGCAGCGCCTTCAGCGCGTTCAGGGTGAAGCGCTTCCAGATGGGCGCGGAGATGTCGCCGCCGAAGCTGTAGGTGGCGCTGTTGTCGTCGTTCCCGCACCACACCGCGGTCGCCAGCTGGGGAATGAACCCACAGAACCAGGCGTCCTTCTTCGAGTCGGTGGTGCCGGTCTTGCCCGCCACCCAGCGACCGTCGATTCGGGCACCGGTTCCGGTGCCGTTCTCCACGGCATTCTGGAGCATCTGGCTCATGGCCAGCGCGCTCAAGGGAGAGAGCACCTCTTGCTGGTAGGGATAGCTGTTGTCTTCCAGCAGGTTGCCCTCGGGGTCCTTGATCATCTTGATGGCGGTGGCATCCTGGTGGACACCACCGTTGGCCAGGGTCGCGAGCGCGGTCGCCATCTCGAGGGGGCTCAGGGCAACCGCGCCCAGCGCAATGGAGAGGTTCGGCTCGACATGTGAGCGGACGCCCATCTTGTAGGCAGTGTCGATGATGCGCTCGGGCGTGAGGGCTGCGACGAGCCGGGCCGCCACGACGTTTCGGGAGTGCTGGAGGGCGGTGCGCAGCGGGATGGCCCCCATGTAGCCGCCTCCGCTGTTGAGGGGGGTCCACACATCCTTGGGACCGATGCGCACCGAGAAGGGGGAGTCCGGCACCACCGAGTCCGGGGTGTAGCCGCTCTCGAGCGCCGTGAGATAGACGAAGATCTTGAAGGTGGAGCCGGGCTGGCGCTGGGTCTGCCAGGCGCGGTTGAACTGGTTCTTCTCGTTCCAGCCGGTGCCGCCCGCCATGGCGCGGATGTAGCCCGTGCGCGGCTCGATGGAGACCAGTGCGCTCTGATGCACGTTGTAGCTCGGGCCGAGGTTCTTCACGCCCCAGGTCACGGCCTCTTCCGCGGCTTCCTGTATCTTTGGCTCAACGGTGGTGTAGATGCGCAGCCCTCCGCGGTAGAGCAGGTCTTCGTCGTACTTCTGGAAGAGCTCGTGCAGCACGTAGGTGGTGAAGTAGGGCAGCTTGAGCACGCTCACGGTGCGCCGCGGCTCGGCGATCACCAGCGGCTCGCGCATGGCTTCGAGCGCTTCCTTCTGGCTCACCGCGCCGACATCGACCATGCGCTTGAGCACGAGGATCTGTCGCACCTTTGCCAGGTGGAGGCTCACCTGTGGCGAGTAGCTCGATGGGGCGGGGGTGATGCCGGCGATCATGGCCGCCTCGGCGAGCGTGAGATCCTTGGCCTTCTTCGCGAAGTAGGTGTCGGCCGCCGCCTCGATGCCGTAGGCGCCGGACCCGAAGTACACCTGGTTCATGTAGAGCTCGAGGATCTGGTCCTTGGTGAACTTGCGCTCGAGCTGCATGGAGATGAGCATCTCCTGGATCTTGCGCTGCAGGGTCACCTTCGGGTGGAGGAAGATGTTGCGGGCCAGCTGCATCGTGATGGTGGAGGCGCCCTGTGCCGCACCACCCGATGTGTAGTCCTTGACGGCGGCGCGCGCCACACCGATGAAGTCGACGCCGTTGTGCTCGTAGAAGCGCGCGTCTTCGGTGGCGAGAATGGCCTTGCGGAACCACGGCGAGACCTTCTCGATGGGCACCCACGTGCGGTTCTCCTTGAACAGCGTGGCGATGAGCGAACCATCGGCGGCATAGATGCGCGTTGTCTCGCTGGGCTGGTATGAGCGAAGCCGCTCGACGTCGGGCAGATCTTGCGAGTAGCGCGAGACGAGGGCCATGCCGAACCCCACCACCGCAACGATGGTGCATCCGGTCATGAGGAACAGGGCCATCAGAATCATCAGACAGCCGCGGCTCTTCTTGCGGACCGGTGGGTTCACCGCGTCGATGGGGGTGGCCATGCGCT
>RGZZ01000477.1 GCA_010028905.1 Pseudomonadota bacterium
GACAGAGCAGCTGGTTTCGACGCACCGCCATGCCGTGGATCTCGAGGTAGAACGTGGCGCGCTGCCCCACCACCCCGCGCGGGTCGCTGGTGTAGATCTCCGGAAAGCGCCACCGCAGATACCGATAGCGCTCGATGATCCCGGCGGCTTCTTCTCGCATGTCGGCGAGATGTGCCTGCAGCGTCAGCAGCCACGGAAACGACGCGACGTCGAAGAAGGCAGTCGCTGCAGAGCTCGAGGGTGATGTGCGCGTAGAAGCCATGCCAGTGCCTGTCTACGGTGAGGTGGTGTGAACTCCTGTCAGAGGGGGAGGTTTGTGAGGGCAGCGTGCCATGAAGGACACGCGCCGCGGACGGAGCGAAGCCCTCGGGCCTTAGGCGGTGGCGCATCGATACGCTCCCGCGGTGAAGGAGCCGACCTGTGAACCCTGCCTCCCCCACCTCTTCTCTTCGCGTTCACAGCGCCCTCGATCACGACAGCCAGATCATGTCGACCGTGGCGGAGCTCAAGCGCGTGGTCGAACGTGCTCTGGCCGATCCCATGTACTTCGAGCTGCTGCAGCGCGCACCGGCCGAGGCGCTCGCGGTGTATGGCTACACCTTCGACCCGCACGACGTCCGGCGCCTCGTCGATCCGGCATACGCCAAGGCTCGTGCTGACGAGCCGCCTGGCCCCCTGCTGGAGGCCTGGACGACCTATCAGAGGGCCAAGATCGCGTGGCGAGAGGGAATGCGCGATGGCAGCCTCGTTCAGGATCGTCGTTACGGCACGTGGCGAGACCGTCAGAAGAAGCGCCTGCTGTTCGAGCTGGGTCAGGCACGAGCCGACTCCATCATCCACGCGCCACTGGCCTTCGAGCTCAACAAGGGGTGTTCGGTGGGGTGCTGGTTCTGTGGAATCTCGGCGCCGAAGCTCTCTGACATCTGGCCCTACACCCCTGAGAACCGGAACACGTGGCGTGCCGTTCTCGAGGTGATGCGCGACATCGTCGGGCCGGTGGCGCAGTACGGTTTCTGCTACTGGGCCACCGACCCGCTCGACAATCCGGACTACGAGCGGTTCATGCTCGACTACCACGAGATTCTCGGCACGTTTCCCCAGACCACCACCGCGCTGGCCCTGCGCGATCCGGTGCGCACCCGGGCGCTGCTCACGCTCTCGCAGGAGCGGGGATGCCTGGTCAACCGGTTCTCGCTCATCACCCTCAAGAAGTTTCTCGAGGCGCACGCGGTGTTCAGCGCGAAAGAGCTGCTGCAGGTCGAGTGCCTGGCCCAGAACAACGAGTCGAAGCTCGTCATGGCCAATGCAGGGAAGGCGGCCGAGCGCGGCACGAAGGTGTCGAAGGGCGGCGCCGCCCTGGTGCGCGAGGAGCCCGGCACCATTGCCTGCGTGAGCGGATTTCTCTTCAACATGGTCGAGTCGAGCGTGAAGCTCATCACACCGGTCCCCGCCAGTGAGCGCTGGCCGCTGGGGTATCGCGTGCTGGCCGAGACGGTGTTTGCCGATGTCAGCGCGCTGCAGTCGTTCGTGCGCGACGCGCTGCGCAGCGTTTGCGTTTCGGTGAAGGAGCTGGGCCACGTTCGCTTCGCTTCGTTCATCGAGGTGGTGGCCGTCGACGACGCCTTCGAGCTGCGCGGCCCGTATGCGCGGGTGCGTCTCGCACACCCGTCGAACACCGCCTGGCTGCGCACCCTTGTCGAGCTGGTGTCGAGCGGTTCGCACCGCGCCGACGACATCGCCACCCTCTGTCTGTATATGCATGGCATGCCCCCGGAGAGCACGCTCGCGCAGCTCGAGTCGCTGCTTGTCAGCGCCGTGCTCGACGACGAGGTCGACGCCGCCCCGGCCGAAGGCTATCTCTCGGCGTTCAGCGCCACGCCAGTGCACGCCGCCACGAAGCCTGTCGCGGCTGTGGCAGCGGCGAACGCGGCCGCGCAGCCGAGCGCCTATCTCGATCTCTTCGACGCGCCGAACCGTGGTCTTGCGCAGTCGGCGGCCTCCCACGACTACCACGCGCGCACGAAGCAGGCGTCTGACGCGGTGCTCTGGCTCAGCCGTCTGCGCGCCCCCGCTGGGCCCGGCTGGCGCGCCCTGCTGGCGCACGGGGTCTCGATGCGCGGCGTGCTGCACGTGGGGGCGCACTACGGTCTCGAGCTCGAGTCGTACATCGCGGCCGGTTTCGAGGCCATCGTCTTCGTCGAGCCGAGCCCTCTCGTGCTCGATCACCTGCGCGCGCACGTGAGACACTGGAACGAATGGTTCGAGGTGCTCGAGGCGCGCTGGGGCCTGCCACGCCGTCCGCGCATCGAGATCATCGAGTGCGCCGCCAGCAACCGCAACGGCACTGCCGAGATGTACCTCACCGAGCTCGAGATGCTCTCGTCGCTGAATGCGCCCATCGAGCCGTGGATGCGGGTGCAGTCACGGGTGAGCGTTGAATGCGCGCCCATCGACGCGCTGCTGGCCGAGCACGGTTGGTCGGTGGCCGACTTCAGCCTGCTCAACATCGACGTTCAAGGGCACGAGGTCGAGGCGCTCGATGGCGCGGCCGCGCTTCTACGTGCTGTCGACGCGGTTCTCGTCGAGCTCAATCAGCGTCAGCGATACGCCGACGGCGCAGATCCAGAGGCGGTGCATGCCCTGCTCGAAGCCGCGGGGCTGCAACGCGTTGGCCACACGGCGCACGGCGATGGCGCGGTGGCTGACGCTGTCTTCGTGCGTGCCCGGGCATGAGCTGCGACATCGTCTTCGTGTCGATGCCGGTCATCGATCTGCAGCGGCCCAACCTGGGCTTGAGCCTGCTGAAGGCGATCTTGACGCGCGCCGGACATTCGGTGTGCGTGAGATACCCCGTATTCTCGTTCGCCGAGCGGGTGGGGCTTCGTCGCTACCTCGCCTTGTCGTCTGGAACGCGCGCCTGGCGCACCTTGCTGGTGGGAGATCTCGTGTTCGCATCCACCGCATTTCCAGACGCCCCCTGTCGGATCAGAGAGGCGGCGGCGTGGATGCTGGAAGGGTGTGCTGAAGCGGCCGCTGCCCAGGAGCGCCAGCTGCGCGATCTGGCGCGGCATGCGCGTGAGCTCGTCTTCGATACGGCCGCCGAGATCGTGGCGATGCGTCCGCGCATCGTGGGGTGCAGTTCGACGTTCCAGCAACACGTGGCGTCACTGGCGCTTCTGCGCCGCATTCGCGAGCTCGACCCCACCATCGTCACCATGATGGGGGGAGCAAACTGCGAGACCGAGATGGGGGAGGCCACCCATCGGCTCTTTCCGTGGGTCGATCATGTCTTCTCCGGCGAGGCCGACGCTGTCATCGAACCGCTATGCTCGGCCATCATGCGGGGAGAGACCTTCACCCATTCGGCCATCCGGTCTCCTCTTGATCGACAGGGATTGGTCGACAGGGCCGATGAGCAGCCTCTTGGGCGGAGCACGGTTGCGCGTCTCGACACGCTGCCCCCCCCTGACTTCGACGACTACTTCGACGCCCTTCACGCGTCGTGTCTAGGTCGGGCCATCGATGTGGGACTGCCCGTCGAGACATCTCGGGGGTGCTGGTGGGGGGCCAAGCATCACTGCACGTTCTGTGGTCTGAACGGGGGCGGCATGGCGTTTCGCAGCAAGTCTCCCGAGAAAGCTATCGGCGAGATGCTCGACCTGTCGAAGCGATACGGTGTCACCAACCTCGAGGTGGTCGACAACATCCTCGACATGCGCTACATCGGTCCTGTCACCGACGCTCTGTCGGCGGCAGCTCCACCGCTCAACATCTTCTACGAGGTGAAGTCGAACCTCACCCCTGCGCAGGTGGCGGCGTGCGCGCGGGCCGGCGTTCACA
>RGZZ01000478.1 GCA_010028905.1 Pseudomonadota bacterium
GCTTTTTTTGTGCGGGGGCTGAACCGACCGGAGAGGCTGGTCGCGAAGCAGGGTCCACGCCAGCCTCCGGCGCACGGGCGCTTCGAACAGGAGTGTCCGCTCGCCGCTCGAACCATGGCTCATCCCAACCTGAAGAACGGAGACTTCCGCATGCACTATCGGACCATCGGTCGGCGTGCATTGAGCCTTGTGCTCGTGCTTGCCGGTCTCGTGCTTCCGTATCTGGCTTCGTCGGCCTCGGCAGCGCCCGCGAAGTCTATTGTCAGCGCCAAGGGCGTGACGGTCATCCACTACTACGCGAACTGGTGAGGCGCCTGTCGGGTCATGGCACCCGCGTTTGCTCAGTTTGAGCAGAAATACGGCAAGAAGATCACCATCATCAGCGTCAACTCAGACGACGCTGACCTGTCGGCCAAGATGAAGCCCTACAAGAAGTCGCAGTACATCCCGGAAACGGTGGTACTGCGAGATGGCAAGGTTGTCGAGCAGAAGGTGGGGGCATTGTCACTCCCGCAGCTCGAGCAGCTGATGAAGAAGGGCTCACCCTGATCTGAGATATCGGCAGTGCCGATGAGAGCCCGCCTCACGCGCGTGAACACGCCGCGTGAGGCGGGCTTCGTGCTTTTCTGCGTGTTCGCAGCAAAGGAGCGTCAATCACTGTGCCTGTTCTGCGTGCACGCTCTGAGGCTTCAGGTGACGACGTCTCCCCCCCCACCTCGCCAGACAGTTCACGCCCGTCTTTCGAGGTGTTCACATCACCGAAACATCCTTGCGAGTTCCGGAAACATGCAATGCGTATGCTCGCGCCCGACCAATCCGTCAGGAGAGAGCAGATGACAAGTGTGACGATGCCCGGTGCCGCCATTTCGCGAGCGGCGCTGATCGAGGCGGTGAACAAGGTGCCCCAGCGGCCGGAGTGGGTCGTGATGGATGGCCAGCTGCAGCCCATGACATTCGTTCAGGAGCTCGATCGCTTTGAAGGCGCCACCATCGGTGAGGTGGCAAAGAGCGCGGAGGCCCGCGTGGCTGAGCTTGAGGCTGATGTCGACCGCGGCGTCAAGATGGGCTGGACAGGCGTGGCTCTGGGCATTGCAGGGGGCGTTGCGGCCATGGTGGTGCCTCCACTTGCGCTTCCAGGCCTCCTTGTCGCTTTCGGAGGGGTGGCCGGTGTCGCCAACTGGGGTTTCACGTCCGCCAGCTGGGGTCGCGACGAGATTGCTTCGACCCAGGGCTTCGCTGAACAGCTGGGCGACTGGGGTCAGGCCATCTCGCAGCCGTCCGGAGCGCCTCAAGCGTAGCTGCGGCACTGCAGCCGTCCGCGGCGTCTGAAGCGTAGCCTCGGAACCGCAGCCGTCCGGAGCGCCTCAAGCGTATGGCGCTGCGGTGCTGGGTCCGTGGGCCTGAGAAGATGGTCGCATTACGGCGGCGAGGCGCCGAGGGAAGAGCCAGATTCGCTCCACGCGGCCCAGAGCGCCCGTTCCTCCGAGGGGAAGAAGGCTGTCGGGGAGACCTCGCGGGCATATCGATCGAAGGTCTTGACGAAGGCGGTGGGATCGGCGTCGAAGGCGCTCTCGAACTCGGACGCTCCCCGCAGCAGTCGCTCGAAGCGCAGCTTCTGGGTGATGAGGGCGGTAAGACGCAGGCCGTCGCTCTCGGTCGGCGGAGGGGCGTCGTTCCCCAGAACGGCCCTCGGGTTCGCTGCGTGCGCGGCGAGAATCAGCTGGTCCTGTCGGCGGCCCGCGGCCTCGCGTTCTGACTGGGGCAGTCGATCACGGTGCGGTGGCGCACCCAGCTCATTGACCCGTCTGTTCGGTCGCAGGCGGTTCCAGATCGCCCGCAGACGCTGCAGCTCGTGCTCGAGTCGATCGGCGCCTTCAGCCGCGAACGTTCCCTCCATGCGCTCGAGCACGATGCCGCGCAGATTCGGGGCGCGGTGAGCGGCGTATTCGAGAATGTCGAAGACGGTGTCAGGGACGGCGTCGTCGTGCGAGTCGAGGCGCATGACGCGGCCGCTCGGCAGCCATTCGGGTTCGCTCTCACTTCCCCCGCTCACATGCATGCAGAGAACGCGGTGCAGCGGCAGCGCGTCGATGACGCTCTTCCAGTCGATTCCGCCGTTGATGCATTGAGTGAAGACGTTGTGCGCGTCGAGCAGCAGCCACGCGCCACTCTCCTCGACGAGTCGCGCGACGAGCGCGGGTTCATCGACACAGCGCTTGAAGTACCAGGCCGCGTTCTCGAATCCCGCAAAGGGGTTTACGGTGCGCAGGGCGCGGACGCTCTCGATCACGGCCTCGACCTCGGCTACATCGTCGCTCAGGGGCAGGGGCAGGGCCGAGATGTGCGCACCCTGGCGGGCGACTCCCAGGTGATCGAGGTACCACACGAAGTCGAAGCGCCGCTGCGAGGCGGCCGCCATCTCGAGCCAGTGGCGCTGCCAGTCGTCGTTCGGTTCGCCTGCCATCACGGTTCCAGGCGACAGTCCGAGGCCGTGCGCCGCCACTGGGAATCGACGGGCGAGACGGGTGAACAGGTCGGCGCTGTCACTGAACGTGAGCGTTCCGTCGCCTCGAGCGCACCAGACGGTCTCGGGCGCGATCTCGATGAAATCGACCCCATCGAGCAGGGGAATCACCATCTCGAGGAAAGTGGGGTCTGGGTGAAGGCTCAGCCCTACGCCGAGGGGCTCGAGCCCGTCAATCGTTTCCATCGCGAAGGGCGTTCAGGGTGTTGATGAAGCGATCAGACCGAGGGCTGCGCACCGCCATCCCGCATGCGGGGCAGTTGTCGCCGGCGGGTGTGCGCGCTGGACTGGGCGTCGCGCGGGCGCTGGGGGTCGCGCGGGCGCTGGGGGTCGCGCTCTTGGCGGGACGGGGACGCGCGGACGATGAGGGGCGTGGACTCGGTTTCGCGGATGGTTCGGCGTCGACCCGGGCCATCAGCCCGAGGACGGAGGCGGCGGCCAGGGCCAGGGTCAGTTCGAGGAGATGATTGCGGTTCATGAAGGTCACGCTCGACTTTCTCTGGGGTGTATCGATGCCGGCGTGCAAAGGGTTCGCGCTCACGTTGACGACATGGTCGCGACGATCTGTCGAGATATTCCCACGCTCGAAAGAACGTTCGTCGCCCCGTCGATGAACCTCCTGGCAGATGCCTGCGCTCCTTGAGGAGGGGCGATGTAGTCGGCCGGCGACAAGGTCGAGGGCATGCTGATCGGTCTGTCCATTGGAGACGTCCTCGGCAACAGCGCTGAAGCGACGATGACGGCCTGCTCCCCGTGCCTCTTGCCTCCACCTTTGCCTCGCGTCGCATCTTCGGCATCGGCGAGACGGCGCGCGCATTCACCCAGTTCCGTCGGCGTTCTACCTCGCCATGCGTCACGCCCACGATCCGCGGGAGGCCCTGATGCCCGCCGTCAACGACACCTGGCACAGCGATACCATCGCCGCCATCGTGGGGGCTGCAGTGGGGGCCGTGCACGGCGCCGCGGCTCTGCTCGAGGAATGGCGGAACCTGTCAATGGTTTTGAGACACTTTGCGATTCGAATTCAGTGTAGCCCCGAGTCAGAGCTTGTCGCGCCAGGCGGGTTGATCCAGACGGCGGCAGGCAGCTGCAGCGGCTGCGGAGGTCTTCGCACGAAGCGTTCAGGATGGGCCTCGTCGGCGGCCTGGAGAGTGAGCGCTCTGGCCTCGAGGATGCGAGCCGCTTGCTCGTGGTGAACGTGCGCGGGTGTGAGAAGGCCGAGACCACCGTGTCGATGCTCTTGGTTGTACCAGGGGA
>RGZZ01000479.1 GCA_010028905.1 Pseudomonadota bacterium
GACGACGAACACGGTGCCAGCGCCGTCGAGCATCACGTTCGACGGTTTGAGATCGCGATAGACAAAGGGGCCCGAAGGGTGCTCGTGCAGGAACCGGAGATGCTGGGCAAGCTGTCGCGTGATGTCGACGACCTCTCGGAGCGACATCGCGCCTTCTCGCTCGACCCGCTCTTCCAGGGTCTCCCCGTCGATCATCTCCATCACCTGACAGCAGAGGCTCTCCTCCACGAAGTAGTCAGTCATGCGAGGAAACCCCGCATGGTCGAGGCTGAACAGGAAGCGGGCCTCGCGTTCGAACAGCGCTCGCGCCTCGTCGACCTCGGCTGGCGGCACGGCATCGAGATCGAGGGTCTTCAGTGCATGCACGGTGCCGCTCTGGAGGTTGCGCGCCCGGTACACCACCCCCATCGCGCCCGCTCCCGCGTGGGCCAGCACCTCATAGCGCCCGCGAATCACCTCTCCGACCTGAAGCAGCCTCACGGGGGCGGTGCCTTCACGAATCGAGACGCTTGCTTGATCAGCACGAGAGGCAGCGCAATGGTCACGAAGAGTCTGAGCAATACCCAGGCCCGCATCAGATCAACTTCGAACGCGCTGCCGGTCGTGGGGGTCCAGGCCAGGGTGACCCACCAGATGGAAGACATCCGAGCGGCAGCGAAGGGTGTCCAGATCGACAGTGTGCCCCAGAGCCAGGAAAGGTGGACGTCGAAGATCGCAAGCGCCCCCAGCGCGAGCAGCGGGGGCGTGATCAGCATCGCGCGGCTGAGCGTGGCGGCGACGTGCGTCCCCTGGTTGCGGGCATGCGAGAAGCGGACGCAGACGTATACCGCAATGGCCCCGGTTCCCGCGATATTGATCAGGGCGGCGAGGGTGCGGTCGATCGCCGTCGGCACGAGGTCGACCGCGGGGACGGACTGCCAGCAGAGCAGAGGCATCACCACGCAGCTCTCCGCCGCCAGCGGGAGCAGGGCAGCCGCTGTTCCGCCGAGCAGGAGGGCGAAAGGAGAGGTGCCGCCCCAGATCAAGGCGGCCCACGGGATGCCTACCCGAGAGGCGAGCCTGCACGCCGCGAACCCGAGGTAGATGAAGTAGATCTCGAGGACGCCGATGTCGCTCGTCTCTCTGCCAAGCGCTCCGAGAGACGGACAGGCCAGGGCGAGCACTGGGCTCCACACCAGGAAGACCTGGACGGCCAGGGCGATGAGGCCCTGATATCGGCAAGGCCCGTCTGCGTCTGGATTTCGCAGGCGCTCGAGCAGACCGAGGTTGAAGGCGTACCAGAATCCCCGCACACGTGTCTCCTCGACAGGTGAACTGCCACTCCTCGCGGAGTTCTCGACACAGGCGTGACGTCCTGCCGTTCGGTGTCTGGCCGCCACCCACGCCTTGCGAAGCGCCTCTTCTTGTCGTCGCCGCTCGCTCGAAGGGTGAAGGCGACCTTGTCGCGCGCCTCGAAGCCTGCAGATGGGCAGTCGTCACGGCTGCCACGATGATATAGAAAAGAGGGCTCCCATGTCACGCGCGCTGTCCGCTGCACTTCTCGCAGGTCTTCTGCTCACGTCCTCTCCCGCGGTACACGCAGCCCCTCCGGATGCTTGGAATCCACCTGCACCTAACGAACTCAAGGCGGGAAGCAGCGCACCCGCACCGCTCCCTGTGCACCACAAGCCCGATCTGGTTGCGCAAGACCCCATCGCCAACCCGCAGATCGTGCACATCGGCGCTTCCTTCCAGGTGACGTTCAAGGTCAAGAACATCGGCGCGGGCGCGTCCGCTGCGTCGACAGCCAGAGTGCTGGTGTGGCCGAGCGGGGGACCAGACGGCCCCAAGCTCATGCCCTCCACGCCACCCGTTGTCTTGAAGGTGCTGCCGGCCGTTCAGGCGCTGGCGCCGGGGCAGGAGGTCACCGTGAGCAGCGGTCCACTGACGTTCCCGGCGGGGGCTCCGGGAGGCGTGTACCTGGTTCAGTGCACCGCCGATTTCCCGCAGCAGCTCAGTGAGAGCAATGAGAGCAACAACGTCAGCCCGCAGAATGGTCAGGTGAAGCTCGTTGTTCGGGGAGCCAGCCTGGGGCAGTGAGGGCGCCTGGGTGGCTCTGCGTCAGCGGTGACGCAGAGCGCTTCTGTGTCAGCGAGGCTCGAAGAGCGCGTCTGACCCTGCGTGCGGGCCTGCTTCTTCGTGGTCGCACGGTCGCCAGCGCTCAGGCGAGCACCGTGCCACCGCGGCCGAGGCGAGCACGGGAAGGTCGAGCCGCGCAGTCATCCGCTGAATCCGTCGCGCCTCGTTCACGGTGCTGCCCACCACCGTGAAGTCGAGGCGCTCCATCGACCCGACGTTGCCGTAGGCCAGCTCGCCACGATGCAGACCGACGCCCAGGCTCAGGCCCCGGGGCAGCCGGACGTTGATCTCGCCCACGGCGCGCAGCGCGCGGGTCACGGCCTCCGGCGCTTCGAGCTCGAGGCCGTAGGGGAAGTACGCAAGCACGGTGTCTCCCATGAGCTTGAGCACCTCACCACCAGCCAGGGCGATCTGGCGCTCGACCACCTCGAAGAGGGTGTTGAGGTTCTCGGCCACGATCTCCGGCGGGTGCGCATCGCTCAGCGCCGCGAAGTTTCGAAGGCAGCTGAGCGGCGCTCCATCTCCCCGCGACGCAGGTCTCCGTTGAGCACCCGCAGGCCGCTGCGCGGACCGATGTAGGCGTTGGCGATCACGTTCGCCAGCACCCGCCATCGCGTGGCCCTGGCCACGGCTGCCGCCCCCCAGGTCATGGTGTGGATGGCGCGGGTGTCGGCGGCGCTGAACGCCTGCGAAGCAGGGGGAACGAACAACGCGATGGCGCGGTTGGGCGCGCCCGTCTCGATGCCGCCCAGCAGCGCGCTGACTCCGCCGCTCGTCTGCAGGGCGATCATTGCGGGCAGCTCGGTGCGGACGTCGAGCACCCGCCGTGCAACGCCGGTGGGAACGGCATCGATGAGCCAGGTACGGTCATCGGTCTGTGGCTGATCGCGGTGCAGGGGGTTGACGGCACAGACCCGTTGCTCCCGCGACTCCACGATCCACGTGTCGTTCACCTTCACGACGTAGTGCGGACCGTTCTCGGTCGTCCACTGCAGCCCCACGCTGGAGAGCAGGGGGTGATTGACGCCCAGGCGCATCTCGAAGCGCTCGAGCGGCACCCCGCGGGCTCGCAGAACCTCGAGCTGGGCAAGGGTGGCGTCTGCGCCGTGAGGCCAGGGGCGCGTGGCGATGTCGAGCAGCGCCGTGGCAATCTCGGGGTCTGGATCAGCAGGAGCGAGCATGGCGCAGAACACTTCTCAGGTGCGTTCAGGAGGTCCTTCGTCGCGTCGGGCGTTGACGGGGGCTTGGGAGAGCCTTGCGCTCAGCGACCGCGGAGCGACATCACATAGGCAGCGATGCTCCACATGTCCAGCGGTTTGAGCGATCTGCGAAACCCATACATGGCCGTCTTCGGGAACCCGTAGGCGATGGCGCGATAGACGCCCGCGTCGTCGGAGGGGTATTTGTACTCGTCCGGACGAGCGAGATTGCGCAGCCGGGTGTCGTTCAGCTGCACCGAGAACCCATCGCCCGCGCCCTGAGCGCCGTGACACGGAGCGCAGCTGGTGGCGAAGAGCGACCGGCCACGCGCCACCGAGGCGCCAGCCGGCATCTTCAGCTCGGCCGTCTCGGCATAGCCGGCAAGCCAGCTCGGGGCCTCGTATCCGGGCAGGTAGCGGCCGTCCTTCCGACGCGGGGAGAGCGGGCTGCGGCTCTCCGTG
>RGZZ01000480.1 GCA_010028905.1 Pseudomonadota bacterium
CGGCCTGCTCGAACTCGGGGGTGCCGGGGTGCCCCGACCAGGCCACCTTCCCGTCACGACCCACCACGACGGCGTGGGGGATGCCGCTCACGCCGTAGTCGGCGTTGCTGCGGCTGCCATAGCCGACGTTGTAGTTCATGTTGCGGGCCATGTTCGTGACGTTGCTGTTGTTGTCGCCGGTCAGGGCCATGATCTGGAGGCCCTGGTTCTTGTACTTGGCGGCCATCTCGTTCATGTGCGGAACCTGCGCGCGGCACGGGCCGCACCACGGGGCCCAGAACTCCACCACGCTCACGTCACCCTTGCGCGCGCCGAGGCTCGGGGTTCCGTCGGCGTTGAGCCATCCCTGGGCCTTGATCTCGGGCGCCTGCTGGCCGGGGCGTCCCCCCACGCTCACCGGTGCGGGCTTGGGCACGTCGACCTTGGCGCTGCCGTCTACCGCGGGGGAGGGCTTGCTCGTGTCGACGGCCTGCGGGCCGAACAGAAGGCGGTCGTGGAACTCCTGTCCCCAGGTCTTCTTGATGAAGTCGCGCATCGGCTGGGCGTCGGGGCTGCTCTGGAAGTTGCGCAGGTACTCTTCCTGTCCGAACCCTTTGAACTGGGGGATGTCCTTGCCCTCGCGGAAGCCGTCCATGGCGCGCATGGCCGACCAGCCGTAGAAGTCCTTCGACTCCGGGTGGTTCTTGAAGTAGTTCGGGTCGTACTTGTCGATGGCCATCGCCATCGCCATGTTGATGGGGGTGAAGTTCAGCTGGCCCGCGACCGCGTCGCGACCGCCCTGGTTCCACTGCCCCTTCTTGGCCAGTTCGGTGGCCGCCGCGCCGCCGTTGGTGTAGGCGGTGAGCTCGTCGAGCAGGTAGAGGGGGCGATCGTTCCACTGCTTCTGCTGGTCGACGTACATGCGGGAGCGGTCTGACTGCAGACTCGGGGGCAGGAACTCCTTCGCCTTGCGCAGGTCGAGGTTCGGCTCGGTGAGGCGGATGGCCTTGTCGCCTCCAACGTAGTAGCCGTTCACGCGACCCTCGCCGGGAAGCCCCTTGGCGTTGCGCACATCGGAGTTGATGCCGTGCGTGGTCTCGTGCACCGCGGTGGCGGGATCGCTGTCTTCGTAAGAGTTGCCGTGGCTCGGGTCGAGGTGGCTGCGGATGTCGTTGGCCACCTGGCTCGGACCGTTCGGATTGGCCTTGCGGGCGCGGTACTCGAAGAAGGGGGGCTGGGGGATGGAGCGATCGGCATCGTTGGCCGCCGTCACGGTCTTCGACTGCGTGGGTGCGGTAGCCGCGACCTCTTCTACTCTGCTCTCGGCCTGTGCGGGCTGCGCCTCGGCCTCAGGAGCCGCGGGCCGCATCCACGACGAGATCCCTGCCAGGACGCCGCCTGCACGCGGCGCTTCAGGCTCAGCGTGGGGCGCGACAGGCGCGTGCGAGCGCTCGTTTGTCCGAGCTTCGTGCGCGGTGCCCGCGGGTGAGGTCGTGTGCGCACGGTTCTCCGCGCCAGGCGCGGTGTGCGGGTGGTTCACCCCATTCTGGGGCTGGTGCTGAGGCTGGTGCGTGACACCGTTTGTTCCGCCTCCCCCTACCCGCTGCGCGGCCACCGAGCCCTGCGGACGCAGGATCGGACGGGGCTTCGGCGCTTCGTTCTGGTTGGGGTTGTTGTGGTGGATGATGCGGCGATACACGGGCAACCTCCTCGATGCTCACGGGGTGGCGGGGGACACCCCCCGCGCATCCTGCCTTTGTGATGCTTGAGAAGGCGCGATCAGACCGGTTTGCGCCGCCACATGTTAACGGTTTGTTGCCGCGATGTGAATTTCTACGCACGCAGGCTCACCCCTGACGGCAGGCACACGGGCTCCGGTCGCCGTACTCAGGTCAGACATGGTCACCGCCGCCTCCCCCCACAACCCCGTCTGGATCAACGGCGAGATCGTTGCCGAGACCGAGGCACGCGTCTCGGTGCTCGATCACGGCTTTCTCTACGGCGACAGCGCCTATGAAGCCGTGCGCACCTTCGGGGGGCGCCCTTTTCTGCTCGATGCGCACCTGCGACGACTCGGTCGCTCGGCCGCCGGGATCGGAATCACACTCCCGAACAGCGTGGGCGTGGCGGTGGATGACGTTCTTGCGGCATCTTCCGGAGAGCGACTGCTCCGCATCATCGTGACCCGCGGGGTGGGCCCCCTGGGCTACGACATCATCGCCGACCAACCCCCCACCCTCATCGTCCTGTCACGACCGATGCCCACCTATCCGACCGCGTACTACCTCGACGGCCTCGCACTCGCATTCGTGAGCGTGCAGCGCAACCATCGAAATGCCCTCGACCCGTCCCTGAAGACCTCGAACCTGCTCAACCTGCGCCTTGCCCACATGGAAGCGCGGCGTGCCGGCGCGGATGACGCAGTGATCCTGAACGCACGCGGCGAGGTGACGGAGGCGTCTGGGAGCAACATCTTCGCGATCAGGAAAGCCACACTCTTCACTCCTCCGCACGACGCCGGGATCCTCGCGGGGTGCACGCGCGAATTCGTTCTTCGTGAGATCGCGCCCGCCATCGGCATGTCGGTGCGCGAAGAGCCGATGCCTCCGGAAGCACTGTCAGACGCCGACGAGATCTTCATCACCAGCACGACCCGTTCCATCCATCCGGTCACCCGCCTCGATCACAAGCCGGTGGGAGAGGGCCGCCCAGGGCCGCTGACTCGGCGCCTGATGCGCCAGTTCGAAGCACGAGTGGGGGTTCCCGTCTTCCCGGAGGGCAGCTGCTGAGGCGGCCGCCGCAAAGAACAGACCCACCTGAACAAGCCCTGAGCGCTGCGTCGCCGCATCACGAGAAAAGGCCCCCAAGAAGAGCCCGGCAGAAAGCAGAAGAGCGTTCCCTCATGAATCTCCAACCCCTCGACGATCATCTCCATCCCGAATCGCCCCATGCGGTCGCGAAGCGCGCGCAGGACGGCGCGCAAGACAGATGCGAGGCCATCATGATCGCCGTCGGACAGTACGCTCCCGCTCCCGAGACGAGCGTGCGCGTGCTGGTGCTGGGCCGAACACCGAAAGGAAACGAGACCCTGGCAGACGCATGGATGATCCCGCGCGACACGCGCGAGCTGATGGCTCTGCTACGGGAATCTGCGCCGCGCCAAGGTCGGTGCGACGCCATGTACCTCACACCCTGGACCTGCGCCTGGACCACCGACGACGAACCGATGGAGGTCTGGGACGAAGGTGGACGGTTGCTGTGGCACTTTGACGGCCGTCTCTACCTGCGCGCCATCAACAACTGTGTCACGGTGCGTGAGATCCATGGCTTTGTGAGCCCCGACTGGACGAGAAGAGGGGTGGCACTGGCGCTGGCCGATGGCAGCACGCAGCAGCTGATTGCGATCGACGAGCCGATGGCGACCCTCGATCCCACCTACGACAGACTCGATCTCGTGTGTGATGCCGCGTGGGTCTCCGATCTGGCGCACGCCATGGCCCGACGGCTCGGCGCAGCGATACGCATCGACCCGGCTCTTGCCTGATACCGCACGGCGACCCGCTCACGAAGAGCGCGTCGCCACGAACCGTTCAGATCGCGCGCACGCGCTGGGTCTGGGTCACCGCAACCTCTCGCCGCCACATCTCCTCGCACCGGACGCAGTGCCCGCTCTGTGTGAGTCGGAAGCCGCACTCCCCGCAGATGCGCGCCGCAAGCAACGTGCTCTTCGAATAGACATCGCCAGGGCGAAACCGGGTCGAGGTCTTTCCAGCGCCAGGCTTGGTC
>RGZZ01000481.1 GCA_010028905.1 Pseudomonadota bacterium
CGGGGGGCGTGGCCGGAGCTGCGCTCTGCGCAGAAGCGACGCTCGCGCTCACGTCAGCCGAAGCGGCACCGCTCTGGTCTGCAACAAGACCCGAGGCGCCGGGATTCGGCGCCATGGGCGCGCGCTGAGTCTCCGAATCGACGCGAGGACCCGGCGTCGCGGCCGCGTCCTCGCGGGTAGTGTCGCCGCTGTCAGCGGCGTCTGAATGGTTTTCTTCTGGCATGGGTTCTGTCGGGTGGCCTTTAGCATACCATCGGGCCGGACGATCGTCAACCTGGAGGCGGCCACTGCGGCGACCCGCGGGCAGGGCGCACGGCCTCCGACCAGGCTCACGCGATGAGCCCGAAGGCCACGACGAGGCCCGCAAATCGCGCCCGAAGGCCACGACGAGGCCCGCCCTTGTGAGGTATAAGCCCATTTGGGCTTCTACTCGAGGGTATAAGCCCATTTGGGCTTCTACTCACAGAAGGGTGCGCCCTGATTCCCGCGTTCACTGCCTCCCGTTCCGCCTTGTAATCGAGCACGGTCTCAACGGAGGCCGGTGTGACAGCTGGAGGTGTCACGTGACAGCCTGGACTGTCACATCACTGCGGTGTGACAACTGGAGGTGGAACCCGCTGTGTCTCACATGGCACGTAATGGGCACAGCGGGCAGCGAGAACCCACCAGACTGAGTACTGCCACAAATGTGGTACGAAACCGCAACTACGCGCCACATCTGTGACAGTACTCGTACCCGAGCCCGCCCACGCGCCACATAGGTGACAGTACTCGTACCCGAGCCCGCCCATCAGAGTCGGGGCGCCTGCATGAGAGCAGGCTTGCGCAATCTGTTTCCCACACCCACAGGCGCTACGTGCCGCCGACAATGCGTCGGGTCGGAGGCTCGAGCGTCAGCAACGCGACCCCGCTTCGTGCGCGACTGGGCCTGCTCCCTCGGGCCGCCACCCACGTCGCGAAAGGCTCGTCCCCTGAAACAGACAACCCCAGTGACAAGAGTCCCGGGATCGCCACTCCTCCCACAACATGCGAGCTCCGCAGGACAAGGGCAGTGTCGAGGATCCCGTAGCCACCTCCGAGCACCTCCCCCAGTTGAACCCACACGGCCGACAACACGGCCCCTACGTCTCAGTCGCCGCCCACAAACGTTCACAACCGTGCGACGTTCGTTCACATCGCAGCAACCTCGTGCTTACAAATCACGCGCGCTCTGTTCACGTGCGCACGGTAGACTGCGATCAAGACATCGACCCCTTCCATGAGGAGCGCCGAACCGTGACTCGCACCATCTCGAGCACCCTCCATTCATACAGCCCGTGGGCTCACCCCAACCAACGCCCGCTTGCTCTCCTTCCCCAAGATGAAGATGCCTTCGTGGCAAGCGGACAGCGGCTCGACGCAGACGTGCTCCGCTTGCGTCGGGCAGCCCTGGGGGGTGAGACAGCGCTGGCAGACAGTGCGCAACCAGACAGCGCAGCCGCAGCCGACGAGGTGCCCCCCGATCCGGTGAAGACACGCGAGAACCTCGAGGCGGTGAAGCAGTACCTCGTGTACATGCGCACCTCGACGCAGCATCGCCAGGCCATCGAACGCCCCTGTGGCCCGTATGTGTCGTTCCAGCCTGAGGACGAGACGTCGCTCGACCTGAAGCAGCAGGCGCCGGCGCCGGCCGTCACCGTGTTCTGCCATCATGACGCTGAGCATCACCCCCACCGCCCGTTTTTCAACGACGAGCGCATCGCGCACAACTACGGACGCCAGCTCCCCGAGCAGATCGCCGGTCACATCAACGCGATGGACCTCCCGCCGGACGCCCCCGTCCTGCTGCTGGCGTGCCGAAGCGGAAACGACGAGTACGGCAGGCCCTCAGCCGAGATCATCGCCCGCAAGACAGGGCGCCCCGTGGTGGCGCCGAATGCCTGGGTCAAGGTCGGACAGGGCTGGATGGACCTGTACAGCAAGCCGAGTCACCCCGTGCAGAGGTCGTGGAAGGTCTTTCATCCAGATGGTCGCGTGGAGGAGCTGCTGAATGTCGACAACCCTCGCCACTAACCGTCCAGCAGTAGGAACGAAACGAGTCGAGCGAACAGGATACGAGATCAGTAGCCCGCACAAGCGAGCACCGCAGGCGTACTCTCGGCAGTACGTCGAGGAGCACAGACGCGGAGGGCACCGAGATCGGCGACGAGTTGCGAGCCGCAGTCGAGACAGCTACGCGACGGTTGTCAAGCTGATTGTCTGCATGCTCACGCTGGGATTTGCGTCTGGCTGTCACAGCCAGCGCGTCACAGCCCCGCTCAACGTCACGGCCCACGGCGTGGCCATCGGCATGACCGTCGACCAGGCGCGCACCGCGTTCCAGGCGCAGCAGAACGGAACACCTCCCCCTGCCGCGAAGATCACCGATCAGCGAATCGAGATGAACGGGTTCGAGGCGGTGTTCGACAACGGTCGCGTGCAGACCATCGTGTCCGATCGCATCGAGCGCAACGGCAAGGCCCTGAGCACGCGTAGCGAGCCGCTCATCTTCGAGCTTGGAGCGCCGACCCGCACCGCCGCATTGAACCTCACCTGGGAATGCCCAGATGTGGTGCTGCGGGCCGACCTAGAAGACGAGCCTCCGAAGGAGACCGGCCGTGCGGTGAACGCATTCGTCCTGGGCGTGCCCAGAGCGCGCTGACCCTGCCCGCACAGCTCATTCCCTTCCCCCGTCGAGCCGCGCACGGATGCGCGCCGCATCGTCCTCCGTGTTCAGATTGAGGAAACCGTCGAGGTGTATGTCGACGTCGCGCAGCGACTCGGCGTCGACCTCGCGCACGGGCAGGCGCGCGAGCACGCGGTGCAGCGCGCGCTCTCCCCGGGACAGGGCCGCCTCGAGGGCTGGCAGGGCGGCGCGGTTGTAGATGGCGACCAGCGGTTCGAGGCGGCCTGCGTGGCGCACCACCACGGCGGGCGCTTCCGGCGCCGCTTCGAACGCTTGCTGCAGCCGCGCCAGAACGGGCGTCGAAAGCAGCGGCAGATCACAAGCCAGTGCGAAAGACGCATCCGCGTCGAGGGCACGAAGCCCGGTGATGAGGCCGCCAAGCGGACCGGCATCGGTCACCGCATCCGGCAGCCAGGCCACTCCCCAATCCGCGAAACGGTTGCTGCCCCCCACGACACAGATCTCACCGACCAGTGGGCGCACCGCCTCGAGCACCCGCCGCGCGCAGGCCACGCCATCGATGTCGAGCAAGGCCTTGTCGCGACCGAGGCGACGGGATTGCCCTCCCGCAAGCACCACGGCGCCGAAGCGACCGCTCATAGCATCTCGCGCGCCGCCTCCACGTCGCGGTCGATCTGGGCGATGAGCGCGCGCACGTCGTCGAAACGACGCTCCTCGCGGATACGCCGCGCGAAGGCGATCTCAGCCTCGCGCCCGTAGAGGTCGGCGTCGACCCCGAAGAGGTGCGCCTCGAGCACCCGCCGGCGCTCGCCGAAGGTGGGACGAACACCGAGGTTGGCCACCCCATCACGCCACGCGTCGCCGATGCGAACGCGCACCGCGTACACGCCATCGGCCGGCAGCAGCTTGCCCTCGCCGACCTCGAGGTTGGCCGTGGGAAAGCCGATGGTGCGGCCGCGCTTGTCGCCGTGCACCACCCGTCCATACGCGAAGTACGGGCGGCCCAGCAGGCGGGCGGCCTCTTCAACCGCGCCCTCGGCCACGCACGTGCGGATTCGGGTGCTCGAAACGAGGCCACCGTCGAGCTCGACGGGC
>RGZZ01000482.1 GCA_010028905.1 Pseudomonadota bacterium
GGAGCTGAACGTGCCCCTGGGCCACGCGCCATGCACGCGGCAAGAGTCTCAGGGCGCCGCGGATGCGGCGCGGCATCACGACGGCCCCTTGGAGCTGGCTCCGGAACTCTCGGAGGAGCCGTCGCCGTCGCCCTTGAAGGACCTGCCGGCCCCGCATCAGCGTACCGCACCCGGCCACCCTGGCTAATGACGCGCACACGAGCGAAGTACGTCATTCGCTGCAACGCCCGTGCGTACTCGCGCCACTTGCGATGTACCAAACTCAGATGCGCCCTCATCTCAGCGAGAATGCGCACTGCCGTCTCATCGTGCGTGTAGCGCTCGAAGCGCGCGTGATCTTCCCCGTCCTTGAGGCGATCAGCAGCAACAACTGCAGGGCGCCGCGCAGCCGCAGGGCGTTCGAGACGCTCGGCTTCCGACTCCCGGCGAGCCTCGCGCTCCACCGTCGACGCCACACGCGGCGTCGCCACTCGAGCGCTCGGGCTTGACCCGACGGCTTCAGGAACAACAACATCCCGCGGCTCACTCGTCGCGGGGGTACCCGAGCGAGGCGGCGCTGAAAGCGCCGCGGCAGGGGATGAAGAACTAGCACGCGTACGTGCCGAAGGAACAACGCCTGACGAGGTTGAAGCCCTTCCCATCGAGGGCATCTCAGTCGTCAGATACATGCCAGCCATCTTGACGCGGAGAGCTTTGCTGTCGAAACTCGTCGCCGCGGACGGAACCTCGCTTCCGCAGCCATGCTCCTCGAGCAGCCTGACCGCGCGCCACAGCTCCTCCTTGACGATCTCGAAGCTAAAGTCCTCCTCATCATCACTGAATTCGATCGTGGCTCTCACCGTGTTCTTGGACAACGCAGAGACGACGATTCCGCGGCCCTGGTGAATCGACGGGGCAATGCCTGCACTGACGAGGCACTCAGTCACCGCGAAAAGCTTCGCCACGTCCTCGGACGGGTCGGAGCCACCTCCGCTTGCCATGGCTCTGCGCGCTCTTGTGCGCCAGACCACGAAAGCAAAGCCAAAGGCAGCTTTACAGTGGTGGCGAGACGCGAGGCGCGCATACCCAAGGTTTTCCCCACAGCCCTCTTCACGCTGGACGAAGGTCGACTCCCTCGACTCCCCTCCAGCGTCTCGACCCCAGTGTGAATAGTATAGACGGTTTGGCCTACTGGCCTCCCTTAGGACTGCTACGGCGCGGCGACCCCCCTGAACACGGATGGGTACACACGCCATAGCTGCCATCGGAAGCCCGCAGACCTGCCGCGAGCTGACCAAGCTCGAGTCAGTGTGTGCGAAGAGACCCCAACGCTGAAGAGCAGCGCCGAGAAATAGTCCGCCATGATCAATGACCATTAGCGAACGAACTCTTCATGGTCGAACATCGCCTCGAAGTCCTCGTAGGAAGTTGAGGCGATAACCGAGCCCATCTGGCGGGCGCACGAAAGCGAACCCCGCAGGTAGAGCTCATAAACGTCCGAGTCCCATCGACCCATGGCTCGGATAACTGCTTCCGAGACGTTCGCCGCCAGCGCGGCGGACGCCCCCCCGATGCGAAGGCTGTGCCCCCCGTACAAGCCCGGGGGAAGCCCAACAGAATGCATCAGGAACCGAACGACCTCGCGCACATAGTCCGTGGTAAAGGACGCCCCAGACGAGCGCCGAAACAGAGGCGTCGTGTCGTAAGCCTCAGGGGGCACGCGGTCGACGCGAAACAGGCGCAGCAGCTCACGCACCGGAGTTAAGATAGTGCCATCGAAGAGGAACACGGGCACCGTCTTGCCCCCGTGGTAGCGGAGCTTCTTGCACGGACGCATCATCACCTGAGCTGCGGTCGGGGCCACGCCCCGCCGCTCGACCTCGTCAAACGAGACCCACGTCGCTAGCTGCCCGTCCTTCGAGCGTACGAGGAAGGAGTTCGTCGACTTCGGTCACATCGGCCCGACTAAGGCAACGCGCCTTGGACCACACCTGCCCACGCTGCAGCGACATCTCCGCAGCCCTCAGAAGGCCGCAGAACCCAACCGAGGCACACGCCCGAGCATTCACCGCCGACACGGAGTCGACAGGTAGCTTATCGAGCGCGGCCCTAAGAACCTGAGTGCGCACCGCCCGCCGAGGACGTCGAGGGGGCGCATCGATCACCTTCGCCATGCCCTTGATCATCTTGCGCACACGCGGCATGTTGTATCCTGGGACCGGCGGGCCGTAGTACGAGACGTGCGCACTGAGCGCCTCCGCAAAGTACTTGCGGGCCGTCTCGACCTGCACCCGGCGAACATGCACCAGCCACACGACGAAGCGCAAGTAGTACCCCTCGATGCGAAGCCGCACCTCCGGGCCGTCTGCCAACTCCCCATGCTGCTCAGGGGACTCCCCGAGAGAGCGCATGAAGTCCCTCCACCAAACCCATCCCTGAGTGCTCCCCCCAGAAGTCGTCTGCACGCCGGCGGCGAGGTACGCGACCGCGCTCTCCTCGAGCGAAGGGTCGTGCACCCGAGCCAGATCGCGCTCCCGCCGGGCCGAGGCCCGACGAGCGCGCTGCTCCATCCTGTCGCCCACTGCGAAGGGGCGGTCATCTGAAGCGCTCGGCGCGGCAAACTCCCACTGGAAGGGCTCAGAGAACATTCCGCCAGTCGACGACATGGAAGTCGACGAACTCAAACCCCAGCTCGTGCGCCATGGTGGCCACGGCTGCCGGCCCGCCCCGTGTGACGGGGCGAGACCCAATGTCGGCCCACTCGTTGTTGGCCGACGTAATCCGCTCTCCCATCACGAAGACGGAGCGGTCCGAACACCAGAGGACCCGCGCCGCGCACAGCCGCTGCGACAGCGGCGTGCTCGGGGTCAACGAACGGATGGCCGAGAGCGCCACCGTGTTGTCGGTGTACTCCCAGACATACTGAAACTGGAGGGCCTCGCCGAGGACGAAGAGGCCGACAGTGGACGCTACGAGCTCCTTGTCCGCGATGATGAGGTCGCGGTCGAGCTCGCCCCAGACGCCACTGACCATGTAAACGACGCCCGACGCGAACGTCCAGGCTGCCCAGCCCTCCTCCCCCGAGGCGTCGGCATAGATGACGCCCACGCCCGGGGCACCGTAGGCCGGCACCCACTCCCGGCAAGCCATGGGCACGCCCACATGCTCCGGGTCCTCGAGCTCGGTCGCCCAGCGCTGCAGGGCCTCCCGTACGTGCTTCGAGATGAAGACCATCCGATGCTCGGGGCGAAGCACCAGCGAACGCTTCAAGGCAATCTTGAAGCTCCGCCAACACGGGGCGACCCACTGGCGCCCCTTCGGGTACACGATCGACGCGAAGGTGAGCTTACCCAAGAGCTCACGGAACTCAGCCAGAGGCACCTCCGACCGTCGTGTCGAAACCGAGCGGCAGAGCGCGGCATAGCGCGCGCGCTTGACCTCAGAGAGCCGCATGAACCCCAAGTCGAGGTCGAGGTCGACCCCCAGCAGGTCGATCTGCTCCCCAAACATCCTCTTCTCTGGCGAGGAGAGGTGACCAAACGCATCGAACACGTCCTCGACGATCTCGAGGTGGACTTGGGCGCGCGTCATCTGCACGCCCTCGGAGTCCAACATCGGCCGCCCGAGCGAATCGAAGAGGGGGTCGTCGATAGAAGCGCCCCCGCAGTCGTCGACGAACTGGCCGCACACGTGCAGCACCGCCCAGCGCTCATCGTGGAACGGCTCGAGCTCGGGCAGCAGTACACCAAACTCGAGGGCAACGCGCACGC
>RGZZ01000483.1 GCA_010028905.1 Pseudomonadota bacterium
AACAGGGGGGGCGTCAGTGGAGAGGAGAGCGACGTCGCGCCGGGCGTGTACTGGTCGGCTGCACTGCGCGGCGGGGCTCCGGCTTCAGTGGCGCTGCCTGGAGGGCCGAATGCGGCAACCCGCGGACGCACCACCCAGGGAGAGCGCACGCTGGCCGATATGAGGGCATTGTTCTGCAAGCCTGGATGCTCCGTTCGCTGGCTGCGGCGCGCGGTCGAAGGCGCAGGGGTGCGCGGGCCTCGACGGACGGAACAGCCGTGTAGCGGTTGGAGCCGGTCGGGTGCTCGATTTGCAGCTCGTCTGGGGCTCTTCGGGCGCGCGCGGCGATCCGGCCTCTCGGGCCGGTCGCCGCGCGCGTCGCGGAGGAACGCGGTCAGTCGTCGAGGCGGAACCCCACGGCGAGCTTCACCTGGAACTCGGCGACCTGGCCGTCCTTCACGGTGCCGCGCTGCTCCTTCACCTCGAACCAGCTCAGGTTGCGCAGGGTCTTCGAGGCGCGCTCGACGGCGACCCGGGTGGCGTCGGCGAAGCTCTCCTTCGAGGTTCCCACGATCTCGGACATCTTGTAGACAGACATGGGGCGTTCACTCCTTCTGATTGTTGCGCCTCGACGTACGCTGTCGATGAGGTAACATCCTGGCAATGGCCCATCGCGGGTTTTCGTGGCAAGATGCTCACACTGGGGCAGAGCGCCCCACGGCCGGTGGGAGACGCCCCCTCGCACCGATGCCGCATGAGGGAAAGGTATATTTCGCCATGACGACGCCAACGCGCATCACAACGCCGCCCACGCGGGCTCCCCGCGCCGCCGCGCCGTCGGCGGCGGGAACCGTCGACGTGGCGCCGGCAGCGCTCCCCTCGCCGCGAGACGCGGTCTCGCTCGGGGAGGCCCCGCCTGCCGCTCCGCCCCCCGCGCATCGCGAGCCCTCCGCTGGCACCGATGGCATCGGCGACCCGTACTACCCGCAGATGGGCAACGGCGGGTACGACGCACAGCACTACGACATCGACCTGAAGGTCAACGTCAAGGCCAATCGCGTCGTCGGGTCGTCGACCATGGACGCGGTGGCCACCCAGGATCTGTCTTCGTTCAATCTCGACTTCCGCGGCTTCGACATCGACAAGATCACCGTGAACGGCGCCGAGGCCACGTTCTCGCGCAAGGACGGCGAGCTGTCGGTGCAGCCGCAGACACCCATCGGCAACGGCGAGGCCTTCTCGGTGGCGGTGAGCTATCACGGCAAGCCGGAGCCCTGGTCTTCGGTGGCGGCTCCCGCCGACGTGGGCTGGAAGCGATGCGGTGACGGCATCTGCGTCGACTGCGAGCCGGACGGCGCCTCGTCGTGGTTCCCGGTCAACGATCATCCGCGCGACAAGGCGACCTTCAAGATCTCGATGGACGTGCCCACCGGCTACCAGGTGGCGTCGAACGGGACGTTGCTGCAGACCGAGAGCAGCAGCGATCGCACGCGCTACACCTGGCAGTCGCGCGACGCCATGGCCCCGTACCTGGCCATGGTGCAGATCGGCGACTATGTGCGCAAGGACGAGACCTCGCCCGGTGGCGTGCCGATCCGCAACTACTTCCCGCCGGACAAGGCGGACGCTGCAGCCTACGACTTCGGCCGCCAGGGAGAGATGATCGACTACTTCTCCACGCTCTTCGGGCAGTACCCGTTCGAGGCCTACGGCGGTGTCGTGGTGCCGCGCTCGAGTGTGGGCGGTGCGCTCGAGTGCCAGAGCATGTCGCTCTTCGACCCGTTCGTCGTCACCGGTGATCGCACGTATGAGAACGTGGTGGCGCACGAGCTGGCGCACCAGTGGTTCGGCGACGCGGTGAGCGTGAAGAACTGGAAGGACATCTGGCTCAACGAGGGCTTTGCGTCGTACGGCGAATGGCTCTGGCAGGAGAAGAACCAGGGTGCCGCCTCGGTCGATGAGACCGCGCGCGACGTCTACAACTGGCTGAGCCGCAAGGACAGCGGGGCCGCGGTGACGGCCGAGGCCGAGCCCGAGGCGGTGCGCAAGCTGCGCGCCGCGCACGGCACGCCGCTCGAGAAGTCGACGTCGCGCGCCATCGTCATCGGCGCGCCACCTCCCAACGACATCTTCGATGAGCAGGTGTACATGAAGGGAGCGCTGGTTCTCTACGCCCTGCGCAAGGACGTGGGCGATGACGCCTTCTTCAACGGCCTGCGCGCCTATGTGAGCCAGTACAGCGGTGGAAACGCCGAGATCGCAGACTTCCGCGACGTCATGGAGCGGGTGAGCGGCAAGCCGCTGGGCGACTTCTTCAACGCCTGGCTCTACGAGACAAAGCTGCCGCCGTTCCCAGGCGACGCGGCGCGCGCGGCGGCCTGACCACCGGGCGAGCGACCGACTGCAGGCGCGTCAGCGCTTGCGCACCCGTCCACGAACCAGATCGATGCCATCCGGCGAGGCGAGCTCGCGGATGGTGTCTTCGATCTTGCGGGTGATGGCCACGGGGTCTTCGTCGTGACTGAAGTGCATGGGCGGGCCGATGCGCACCTCGACCGAAGCGCGCCGAGGAAGCGGGTTGCCCTTGGGCATCACGCGCCGCATGCCCAGGAGGGCCACCGGGATCACGGTGGCGCCGCTCTCGCCGGCGAGGAGCCCCACCCCTGGCTTGAACGGCTTGATGGTGCCGTCGAGGGAGCGGGTTCCCTCGGGGAAGAGCATGATGTGCCAGCCGTGCTCGAGGAGCCAGAGCGCGCGCTCGATGCCCGCGCGCCCCTTTCGTGGGAACGGGAAGGCGTTGCAGATGAGGCAGGCCGCGAGCTCGCGGTACCAGCTCGTGAAGAAGTAGTCGGCCGCCGCGGCCGCGGTCATGCGCCTGCGGATGACCGCGGGCATGGCGCGCATGAGCGCGGGGATGTCGGCATGGCTTGCGTGGTTGGCCACGAAGATGAACGGGCCTCGATGGCCCTCGAGGTTCTCGCGGCCGTGCACGTAGAGCGGATTGAGCCAGCGGAGGAACGGGAAGAACACCACAAAGTGGATGAACCGTCGCAGCAGCACCACCAACGGGTGAAACGGCCACTTGGGATAGCGGGTCGGGGGGGGCGACGGTGGGGGGTGATGAACGTCCGGCGGAGGGTGAGCGCCGCCTGAACCGTTGCTGCTTGCATCGCTGGCCATGCCCATGGCGTTCCAGGTAGAGGAGGGGGCTCCTTCTTGCGCGGCCGCTTGCTCTCAACTCAGCCTCACGAACGGGTTCGGCATGTTCGGGAAGGGCCATCAGACAGGATGTGCGGGCGCACAGTTCGAAGGATTGCGCCCGCATGACTGAGTTCACCACCTCCGACACCGAGCTCGATGGCATCACGCGCATCGATGGGGTTCCCATCGCGCAGATGCTGTCGTTTCTCGGGCACGACATCTACGGTCCCATCTCCATGCTTCGCACCTACCTCCAAGCCGTGGCCGACACGAGTGAAGATGAGGAGATGCGCACCCGCATCGGCGACGCGGAGAGCCTGGCCGGTCAGGTCGAGGGAATGGTGCGGCTGCTGCGCACCCAGCTCTCGCTGGCGGCAGGCCAGCAGGAGGTGCGACTCCAGCCGTTTCGCATCGAGCCCCTTCTGCTCGCGCTGGCGCGCGTGGGCTCCAACCTGAGCCGGCTTGATCGCCTCGTCTTCGACGAGGATCTGCAGGTGTACGCAGACGAGCGCCTGCTCAGCCAGGCCCTCGAGGGAACGTCGTGGCAGCTCGGGCGCATGGGATCGCGC
>RGZZ01000484.1 GCA_010028905.1 Pseudomonadota bacterium
GGCGGCCTTCCTTGGGAACCGCGAACACGGCCGTCTCATCGATGAAGATGGTCAGCGGCACCCCCGACCTCAAGATGGCGTCGCGACCATTGAAGGCGAGCCCCACGCCATACGGAAGGCAGCGAGCAAGCTTGTCGGCGGTGTCGAGATCTGCGTTGCCCTTCTTGCCGAGACCTGCCCGAACTTGAAGCGGCGATCCGTCGATGGCCGTGGTGGCGGTGAACGTGACCTCGAGAACGCCCGGCTTGCCGAACATCTTGGAGTGCTGAGACTTCGACACGGTACCCGTGACGATGGCGCCCTTGTCGATCAGAACCACCCCGTTCACGCGGCAGCGATGCGCCACGCGGAACTGAACAGGGGTGCCCGTGGTGTCATTCGCGCTGCTGATGTCGCGCACGGGCTCGACGATGAGCGGCATGCCGTTGTCGAGCTGCACGCGGTCGGAAGGTTCGCTCCACGCGGCCACCGAGCACATCGAGAGAACCGCGGCGATGGAGAAGACTCGCAGGAAGGTCGTGCGCATGCGTCTCACCATCTCTCCCCCTCCGAGAACAGGTAGGGAGAGTCGTTGACCTGCGGTCGTCCCGCCTGACCGAACTGCTTCTCGGTTGCGCGATCGACCATGTGGGACGTGGGCCACCAGCCGTCACGCACCACGATGCACGGACCGCTCCAGCGCTCTCGCGCCACATCTGCCGGACGATCGATGAGCAGTCGGCTGAGCCACTCGAGATAGCCGTCGCTAAGGTGCCGGGGTCCGCCGCAGCAGATACCCTCGAGACGCCAGAGCGTGTAGTAGCTCACCGAGAGATCGTTGTTGTGCTCGAAGTACTTCTGCAGCACCTTGCAGTCTGCGGGCGCGTGGATGATCTCGTCGAGCTTCGTGAGAAGCGGGCTGGGGATGCTCGGGTCCTTGATGGCCACCGCGGCGCCCACCACACGCTCCACGCGAGCCACGCTGTAGTACTTCAAGATATCGTGGGTCACGGGGATGTCGTTGGCGTCGAACACGATGCGTCGGCCTCTGCAGAGCCGATCGATCTGGAGGCGGCTCATGCGCGGGATGGTGTTGCCCATGGCGCGGTCGCCGCGCGCCAGCGCGCGCAAGCTCAGCACAAGGTCGCGACGATCCGGGTTCTTGATGCCGCCCACGGTGAGCCACGTCAGCTTCATGCCGGCGGCGCTCTTGGCGGTGAGCTCGCGATTGCGGTAGAGCAGGTCGTAGTCGAGGTCGGCGCCAGCCAGCGCCACCACCCCCGTCTGCAGCACCTGCTCAGGGGCGAAGAGGGGGGTCTCATCGGGAACGAAGCGGCTGCGCTTGATGGCGCTGATGAGATAGGGCGTGAGCATGTTGCGGGTGATGTCGCAGCCGAGGCTGTGCGCCATGACGTCGATCTGGCTGCTCGCGAACTGCGCATTCAGCGCGGAGACCAGCTGGCGCCCGCCGGTGCGACCGATGTTCTCGGCCAGGGCCACCTTGTTGAGGTAGGGATTGTCGCTGTCGAGGCCCAGGGTGGCCGTCAGCATCTTGACGATCCAGTTCTGCTCGGGAGGCTTGGAGTTCCACTGCAGGCCCACCACGGCAACGCGCTTGCCACGCTTCTTGTACTGCTCGATGGCGCGCTGCGCCATGGTGGTGAACTGGGCGGTGCTGTCGGCGCGACTCGTGTCGAAACCGTGCACGAGCAGCAGGATGTGCTGCGGATCGGCCTCCTGCTGGCGCAGGTTCGCCACGACCTTGGCGATGATGTCGTCGGTGAGCGTGGCGTTCTGGTTGAGCCACAGACTCGTGTAGGGGTGCTCAGCAGACGCGGGCACCACTTCCTGGGTCTGGGTGTCTGGCGTCGGCGTGGCCGCGGGCGCCGTGGGCGAAGGCGGCGCTGCCTGGGCCCACGCGGCAGGGGGCGCGGCGCAGACGAAGGCAAGGACCATCAACATGGGCAAGAGGGTACGACGAACGAGATTCAAGGAGAGCCTCCGGTAAGATGATGAGGCGGTGACGCGTGTGGCTCCCTGCGGCGCGCGCGGGAACGTTGACGGCAGGCCGCGCCGTGAATCCCGCTCAGCACAGACGAGCCGTGACCGCGGATCGTGAGGGGGCCGACGCGATTCGCCCTGGCAGATGGGAGGCGGGGTCTTGCAAGAAGGAGACCGGCGGAAGGCGGCGTATACCTGTCGGTTCGCGGCGACCCTCTGCCCCAGCGGCAGCCGTCGTGCCCATACCCCTCGAGCACGGCAAGCCGCATAAGCGTTTCGGAGGTTCCCACGTGGCCCAGAAAGACAAGATCAGCACTGAGATCGACGGCGACGACGAGGCCGGCGCAGGCCAGCCCGCCACCGCAGACGTGGGGCGCTACAAGGCGTCCTACATCACCCTTTTCCTCGAAGAGTTCAAGTTCCTCGACCCCGAGTGCCACGACGGTCGGGTGCGCGAAGTGAACATGCGCAGCAAGAAGTGCAATCGGTGCCTCGGCCTGGAGGAGTGCAAGCTCCACCCCCTGTTCTGGCTGGCCGGCGAGGCTGAGCGCCTTGCCCTGAACAACCGCCTCCCGGAAGACATCGAAGAGGCGCGCAAGATCGCCAAGGTGGCCGACTACCAGCGCATCGTCAAGCGCGAGCGCTACGACCTTCCCGACGAGGTCGGTTAAGACCGCTACTTGAACAGGGGCACGCGATCGAGCGGGCTCGATGGCGTGGTGAGCAGGCGCTGCTGCATATAAGGCGACACCCCGTGGACGCGAAACACCGCGTCGGCGTTGTCGGTGGGGCCGTACTCGAACAGCTTCGTCCAGCTGCGGTTGCTCCAGGCCCAGATGATCGTGGTGCCAGGGCGGGCGGCGTTGAAGGTGCGGCCGAGATACTCGGTGGCGCGGCTCACGATGACGTACGAGTCTGCGCCCGCCCCCTGGCCGCGACCTTTTGACTCGAGCCCTTTGCGCACCTCACGGGGGATGATGCCGAGCCCGAAGGTGCGCGCCACGGGTTCTGGTACCCCCAGGGCCAGGGCCATGGGCGCGTCGAGCCGGCCTTGACCCGCGCCCAGGCGACGCCAGCTCCCCTTTGTGAACCGGAACAGCTGCAGCTCGGTGACGCGCTCGGCCCTCACGTCGCACACCGCCCACTCTCCGCTGACCTTGCAGGTCACCATCGAGGCCCCAAGCATCTGCTGGAGCGCGGCGTCGACGTCATCGGCACGCGCGGCGACGGGGAGAAGCAACAGGGAGAGCACGAGGGCGAGCAGCAAGGAGAGGCGCATCTTCATGTCTCTTCTCTTCCCCCGCCTCGCCACGAGGGCAAGCCCTGTATTGTAACCATCGTGTGAACGGTTCGACGATACAGTCCCCTGATGCCGCTCCCTGCGCAATGTGAGAGACGACAAAGAAGCGAGGCGCCCCCCGACCCGAGAACGAGCCGGAGAGCACCCCGAGGGTCACTGCAGCCGAAGCTGCGACACTACGGCCTGGGGGCCGCGGTGAGAATGGTCACACCAGAGGTGCGAAACGCGTCGTAGAGCGTCATGACCTGCGTCGAGCCGTTGCTCAGCTTGACATAGACGTAGATCTGCTTCTGGGTCGCCGCGGGCAGGGTCTGTGCCGGCACGCACAGCTTGCCCTTGGAGGTTGTCACGGTGACGCTCACCCCGCTCACGCTGTACAGCGAGCCGGAGAACGGATTCACCGTAACGCTCACGTACTGCCCTACAGCCAGCTGGCTGTA
>RGZZ01000485.1 GCA_010028905.1 Pseudomonadota bacterium
GCTGGGGGCGCCACGACCACCACCGCCGCGCACGCCCGCACACCTCCAGCGGCCGCCACGACCGCCCCTGCCACGACCTCTCCGCTCCAACCGCTTGCCGACTCTCTGGGCGTGGCTCCGCGACTTCTGGAATCCGCAAGCCCGACAGCAATCTCAACCCTGGAGAAGCTGCCTTCGTCGGTGAGAACCATGTACAAAAGCCTCGACCAGCGCTACAAGCAGCTGATGGTGAGCAAGCTGCACGGCAGCACCTCGACCCTTCTGGGCGAGGTGAATCATCGCGAGGCCTTCATCGAGGGGTCGGCGATGGGCTTCGACACGTTCGACAAGCTGAAGGAGATGCTGTCGGAGAGCGTGGAGGAAGGCAAGATCAGCAGCGCCACAGCAAACAAGCTCAGCCAGGTGATCGAGTCCTTCAGACACATGTCACGCACCCAGCGCTCCGCCGTGGTCACGCTGCTCGAACGCGACGTGGCGTCGCACTAGCGCAGCGTCCGCGAGAGTTGTCGCTACCCCGCTCACACGCCGACCCGGACGCGGCACGCCCCTCGGGTCGTGGCCCCGCGCCGGCTCACCCCTCGTGGCCGCGGTTCCTCGCGCGCACCACCCGATCGATCTCACGCTGGGTCTCGCGCTCCTTGATCGAATCGCGCTTGTCGTAGGCCTTCTTGCCACGACCGACACCGATCTCGCACTTGGCGCGTCCGCCGCTCCAGTACAGGCGCAGGGGAACCAGTGTGAGCCCCTTCTGCTGACTGACCGCCGCGAGCTCGGCAATCTCACGCTTCTTCAGCAGCAGCTTGCGCGTGCGCACCGGATCATGGTTGAAGATGTTGCCCTGCTCGAACGGGCTGATGTGCAGGTTGTGCAGCCAGCACTCGCCGTTGACGACCCGCGCATAGGCGTCTTGCAGGTTGGCCCGTCCCAGGCGAAGCGACTTGACCTCGGTGCCCTGCAGCACGATACCCGCCTCGTATCGCTCATCGATGAAATACTCGTGCAGCGCCCTGCGATTCATGGTGATGCTCTGATGCTCGTCGTCCTTGCGTGCCATGCCCGTCTACGCTCCTCGAATCGGCAGCCGCGCGACCACGGCTTGCCAGGCCTCGTCGACCTGTCGCTCGGTCTCGACGAGATCACCATCGTTCTCGATGACCACGTCCGCTCTGGCGCGCGCCTGTGCAGGAGAGACCTGGACGGCGATACGCGCGCGCGCCTCGGTCTCGCTCAGGCCGTCGCGCGCCAGGATGCGACGCACCCGCTCCCCCTCGTCAGCCGTGACCACCCATACCTCATCGACCAGACCTTCGCCTCCGGCTTCGAACAGCAGGGGAGCCATGAAGACCGCCACAGACTCCCCCGACGCCTCCGCGCGTCGCGCCATCTCCGCGAGGATGGCCGGATGGGTGAGCGCATTGAGGCGCCCAACCGCTTCCGTGTCGCCAAAGACCCGTGAGGAGAGCGCTTTGCGATCAAGCGACCCGTCGGGAGAGAGCACTCCCTCTCCCCACGCCTCGACGATCTTCGCGAGCAGCGGGGAACCGGGCGCGACCAGATCCCGGCTCACCCGATCGGCGTCGACAACGGCAGCGCCGCGACGCGAGAGCATTTCTGCCACGGCATTCTTGCCACTGGCAATGCCCCCGGTGAGCCCGATGAGAAAGGGCCTGTTCACAAGAACCTCCCTGCAAGAAGAGAAATGCGCCGCCCCTCGCGGGGCGGCGCACCGTCACGCATCCGCGACCGAGACCTACTCGGTCACGGGTGCGGGCGCCTCAGCCTCTGCCGGAGCAACGGCTTCGGCCACGGGGGCGGGGGCCGCCTCGACCACAGGGGCAGGCGCCTCAGCCACAGGGGCGGGGGCCGCTGCCTGCTGCTCGCCACGCAGATGCGCGTCGATGTTGGTGATGCCGCGCTCGGCCATCTTCTCCTTCAGCAGCGCGCCGATGGTGAACTGGCCAGTGGCCTCGCGGGGGCCGCGCTCGGCGCGGGGCTCAGGCTCAACCCAGTGCGGCGACGCGCGGCGCACCGAGAGCTCGATGCGTCGCAGCTGGGCCTGCACCGACATCACCTTGACCTCGACCTCCTGCCCGACGGAGACCACATCTTCGACCTTGTTCACGCGCTCATCGGACAGCTCACGAATGGGCACGAGCCCTTCGACGCCATCAACGAGCTCGACGAACACGTACTTGTTGGCGAGCTTGGTGACCGTGCCCTTGACGATCTGACCTTCCTTGAAGCTGTCTTCGATGGTAAGCCACGGATCGGGACGGGCCTGGCGGATCGACAGCGAGATGCGGTCCTTCTTCTTGTCGATCTTGAGGACCAGGACATCGACCTCGTCGCCGATGCTCACGATCTCCTTGGGGTCCTTGATGCGACGATGCGAGATCTCGGAGATGTGCACCAGACCGTCGACGCCACCCAGGTTGATGAACGCACCGAACGCGGTGGTGCGAGCGACACGGCCACGCACGACCTGCCCCTCGACCAGGTTCACCATGGTGGCGCTGCGAGCGCGCTGACGCTCCTCTTCCACCGCCTTCTTGCGCGAGAGCACGACCTTGCGGCGCGCGCGGTCGATCTCGATGACCTTGAGCTGGAGCAGCTCGCCGACGAAGTCGCCGAGGTCTTTCACGGGGCGAACATCGACCTGTGAGGCCGGCAGGAAGCCGCGCAGACCGAGCTCAACGATGAGCCCGCCCTTCACCTGCTCGATGGCGGTGGCAGTGAGCGTCTCACCCTTCTCGTGGGCGTCGATGACGCGCTTCCAGGCGGCCTCGGTGTCGGCGCGCTTCTTCGAGAGCTGCAGAACGCCCTCGGAATCTTCAGACTTCAGAACAACGCAATCGATCTCGTCGCCCACCTTAACGACCTCGTTCGGGTCGTTGACAAAGCGGTGGGAGAGCTCCGAGATGCGAATCATTCCCTCGGACTTGTAGCCGACGTCAACCATGACGCCCTCCTTGTCGACGCGCACGACGCGGCCGTGGACAAAGCTGTTCGGCGCAAACTCGGCGAACGACTGGGCGAGATGGTCGGCCATGCTCATCTCAGCGGTCTCAGCAACCGCTTCCTGGGGAGCAGCCTGGGGGGTCTGGGTCTCTTCAGCGGCCTGCTCGGGCGCGCTTGTGTCAGTATTCATGTTCGTTGGTCTCCTTTCAACCGTCCGGGTCACGGGCGCGTTCACCCCGAGTCGACAGGGAGACTCCGACTCTTGGACCCGGCCTTCACCGATATGAGATTGTGGTCTTGCCTCGCACTCGTACCCGCATGGCAGGACGAGCAAAGGCCCGGGGAGGTTCCCTGGACTGGTCTGCGCGTTCGTGTCGTGATGGGCGCTTCGCGCGTCTTCACCGCATGCCCGCGCTGCGACGCTTGTGCGCCGCATGGCTCATCGCTGGCAGCGTGGACAGTAGAAACCCGACACGTCTCGCACCCTGCTCCTACGCACGACGCCCCCGCAGGTCGTGCAGGGCTGACCCGCGCGACCGTGCACCGAATGCAGCCCCCCGAACCTGCCTGGCGCCCCCTCGATCAGGGGACACAGCGCATCGGACGTTCCGCCGAAGCGGACTGCTTTCTGCAGGACCTCGATGATGGCGTAGTAGAGGGCACGAGCCTCGTCTTCGCTGAGCGTCGAGACCGAGCGCGACGGGCGCACGCGTGACGCGTGCAGGATCTCGTCGGCGCAGGCCTCGCTTATGCCCGCGATCT
>RGZZ01000486.1 GCA_010028905.1 Pseudomonadota bacterium
GAATGAGCGCGCTCATTCCGCTTTCTTGTCTTTGTACGCGCTGTTGCGAGGGAGTGCTCTGTCACGAACGGGGCTTCTGGTGTCCAATCGTTAACGCTTCGTTAAAGGAAGCGCACTGGAATGGCAACGTCTCGTCGTGTGATGATGGAGGCACGGGTGAGAGCGAGCGCAGCGTTGCGCTCACAGCGAGAGAGGGCCGGGTTGATGCGCGAGACGAGCACTGCTGATCGCATTTCAGGGTTGTGGGAGAGGTCGAGTCGTGAGACCGCACTCCCCGTTCGCCAGCGAGGTGAGGCGCTGCGTCGGGTCGATGTGCAAGCCACCCAACCGATGCATGAGACAGAACGTGTGGCGTCGGTTGCGCATGATGACGGCGTCCATCTCTCTGAGGAGGCGCTCGACGCCCTGCACCAGGACGCCCAGGCCCACAGCCACACTGATGCGTCAGCCTTCTACGACGCCCAGGAACAGGAAGCCGGGCTCCCTCGGTTCGGCGAGGTCGCCGCGACGCAAGCGGCGCCGGCGTCTTCCGGTGACAATCGGCGCCGGACGGCGGTTCAGACAGCGATTGCCACAGGTCAGCCGGTCTCCTTCACCAACGCCAGCGGCACTCGATTCGATCTCACGGTCAACGGGCCGCAGAGCGGCGGCGATGGGTTCGAGGCCTACACGTTCGCGGTGAATGGACAGGAGGTCTCAGTGCGGGTTGAGGGTGGGGTCGATGCCCGCACCGCCATTGCTGGCGCGGTGAACTATTGGAGCCAGTACCCGGAAGCCCTTCGGGGCGACCTCCACCTGATGCAGTTCAATGCAGGGGCTGATCCGAGCTACAACCCAGCCGATCCGAAGTCGTTCAAGGCCAAGGCCGCGGGCGGCAACAACATGATCGTGTTCTATGAGGGCACGAAGCATCTCAACAAGAAGAACTTCGATCACGAGATGGGGCACGTGATCGGCGACGCCACAGAGGACAGGCAGGCCAGTGCAGATGAGATCGCCGAGGAGCAACGCCTGGGCCACGAGATCGATCCCTACGATGAGCAGTGGGTTCCGGAGGGCTGGTCAGACGCCATCTCTAATGACAAGCGGTCTGTGAGCCGCTACGGCAACACCAGTCCCACCGAGGATTTTGCTGAGTTCTGGAAGGCCTTCATGACGGCACAGAGCAGTCGCTCCGAGATGAACAGGCTGCAGCGGCGTTATCCGGAGCGCTTTCGCATCGCCGCTCCCGTGTTTCTCGGGTGGGAGTACCGCGCCACAGCTGCTTGAGCTCGAGGTCGACAGCGACCTGTCGACCTCACGCGGGCGCGAGGGTGCGTAGGGGGCGTCGATGGCCTGAGCGGGCAGCGAGGCGAGAGACCTGAGAGGTACCACGTCAGGGCGAAGACAATCATGGCTCGATGAACGCACCGTCTCCCTCTGAGCCACGGCTGTCTCCCCTTCGACTTCTGGGCCTGAGCGCGTACTGGCTCGCCATCAATCTGCACTGGGGCGCGCTGCTCACCATCGTGGTGCCCGCCCAGGTGTCGAAGATGCAGCCGGAGCGCCAGGCCCAGACGCTGTCGCTCGTGCTCGGCCTGGGTGCGGTGGTGGCGCTCGTGGTGACGCCCATCGCCGGCGCCCTCAGCGATCGCTGCGCGTCTCGATGGGGAAGGCGTCGACCCTTCATCGCGGCGGGCACGGTCATCAATGTGGTGGGGCTGGCGCTCATGTTCGTGGCAAGTGAGTCTGCAAGTCTTGCCCTGTACGTTGCGGGTTTTCTCGTGGTGCAGCTCGGTAACAACATCGCGACCGGCGCCTATGCCGGCATCATCCCCGACATGGTGGCGGCCGGTCAGCGCGGAGAGGCAAGCGGCTACATGGCCGCCATGACCCAGCTGGGCATGGTGGGCGGTGCCCTGGGGGGGGGCCTGCTCATGGCCGGTGGCCGCGATGGCGCGTGCTACGCGCTGGTGGCACTCACGTTGATCGCGCTGATGCTGCAGACTCTTGTCGCGGTGCGCGAGCAGCCCATCGCGCCGCCGCCGGAACGTCTGCAGTGGGGGCGCTTGCTGATCGACATGTGGGTCGATCCACGGCAGTTCCCGGACTTTGCCTGGGTCTGGGGCACGCGCTTCTTCGTCATCTGCGGCATCTGGATGGTGCAGCCGTACCTGCTGTACTACATGCGCGACGTGGTGGGGGCCTCTTCGCCGGAAACCGCCACAGGGGCGATGATGGCGGTGATGCTGGTCAGCGCCACCTTCACCGGATGGCTTGCGGGGCTGTTCAGCGACCGCCTGGGCCGAAAGATCGTGGTGTACGTGTCGAACGCGGCTCTCGCTGTCGCCATTCTGCTGCTGCTGCTCAGCCACTCGATGACCTTCACCCTCACCGTCGGCCTGCTCTTCGGCCTGGGGTACGGGGCCTACTACAGCGTCGACTGGGCCCTGGCATGCGACGTTCTTCCCGACCAGGAGAACGCGGGACGCTATCTGGGGGTGTGGAACATCGCCATGGTTCTGCCCCAGACCGTTGCCCCCGTTCTTGCCGGAACGCTGCTGGCCCGCTTCGGCCAGACTGCGTCAGGCCACTATGCGCGTGATGGATACGCGGTCGTGTTCGTTCTGGCCGCCGCCTTTCTGGCGCTGGGCGCGTGGCTGCTCAAGCACGTGCGCGGGGCGCGCTGAGTCTTTGCACTGGAGGGCGATCAATGCAATCGAAAGAGGTTTGCGATGCGCAGGAATGATGTGAAGAATGCGATTCTCGGGTCACTCATGATCGTGCTGGCCTGTGCTGGAGGCCTCGCTGTCGCTGATGCCACGCCGCTCCTCACGGGGGTGAAGAAGGCGGCGGTGCAGGGGGCTGACCTGTCGCTCTCGATAGAGGTGCGCGATGCCCACGGCAAGACGCTGAACGGGCGCGAGATCGCGAAAGAGGCGGGCCCGTCTGCCTGGGTCGTGGTGCGCAGTTGCGGAAGTCAGCCATCTCTGCCTTGTCGCGTTGCGTGGTTCGTTGTGGGCGAACCAGAGCGCAACACGCCGGGATTTCAGCCCGTGATCTACACCGTTGAGGTGCCCGCGCTCTCGCCGGGCAAGCAGTTCACCGATTGCATCGGCGAGGTGCGGCGCGATGACGTGCACGTCTTCGCCGCGGGGCTCATCGGTCGCGAGGATGGTCAGCCCTATACCGACGCCAGCGCCAGCAACAACACGAGCAAGCGAGAGGTGCTCCTGACAGGAGCGCGCTGAGTCTTCTGAAAGGGAAGAGCTCCGCCCTTCGCCGCAGCGCTCGCGTTGGTCAGAGCGATTTCGCGCAGCGAAAGCCCAGGTCGCAGCCGCTGAACCTTGGCGCGTCGCTGTTTCGAAAAGCGCTGCGAAAACGCGCTCTCTCCTTGTCGTCCCACGCGCCACCGCGCCATACGCGGCTGTCTGCGCCGGTCGAGACCTCGCGCCCATCCCACGGATCGTACGGGTAGTCGATGTATTTCGAGTGGGTCCACTCGCTGACGTTGCCCGCCATGTCGAGGCAGCCGAACGGCGATACATCGTTCGGAAAGCTGCCCACCGACGTCGGCCCCATCACCGCGCCTTGAAGGCTGTTGCGGCAGGCCGACGATGACCAGGTCTCTCCCCACGGGAAGGTGAGCCGTTTGCTGCCACGCGCCGCCACCTCCCACTCGACCTCGGTGGGCAGCCGAAGGCCAGCCCAGGCGCAGTAGGC
>RGZZ01000487.1 GCA_010028905.1 Pseudomonadota bacterium
CCACCGCCCTCCCAGGCGTGAACTTCCTCGGGAAGGGCCCTGCCCCGAGAGACGGCGACCTCCCGGTCTGGATGGCCTCGGAAGGCCTCGAGATGCTGCGCCACGGCGACTATCCCGGCGCGGCGGAGTACTACCAGAACGAAGCCCGTCGCGATCCTTCCCGCGCCGAAGGCTGGCTCGGCATTGGCGCCGCGCTCATGGGCAGCGGAGACTTCAGCTCGGCCATCACATACCTGCTGAAAGGGGTCGAGATCGACGAACGCTTCCCCGTGGGCGTTCTCCTTGCGGAGACCAAGACCGGCAAGCCTCAGGTTCTTCTGAACGTCTCCCATCTGCTGTCGAAAGGCCAGGACCGCGCACAGTTCCTCCTCGCCATCAACATCCTCGACGAGGTGATGCGCGACCCCAACACCCCCGAGAACCTCTACCTGCAGGCCAACGAGCTGCGCGGCAGCGTGCGCGAGCTGCTCCGTGCGGGCCCGGGTGCCAACCTGACAAAGCTTCGCGCCCGCCGCAAGCTCAATCAGGGACGCAGGCTCCTCGACGGGCCGCTGCGGCTGGTGCTGAAGGTGGCGCTGCTGGTGGCCCTCCTCGCCGGTGGGTACCAGGCCTGGCGATGGGGGCAAGGCACCTGGCTCGTGCGACAGGGGCTGAGCGACTACAAGGAAGCCGCGCAGATGGCGTCGATGGGAACGACCTCGCTCAACAGCTCGAAAGACGCCGCTGACGCGTGCGAGCTCTACTTCCGCGCATTCACGCGGTTCAAGCGGGCGCAGACATACCGAGACCCGTCGAGCATCGCCACGCTGTACCTCACGATTCGCGCGGGAGAGAGCATGCTCGAACGCGCCCGCTCGGTCCCGAGCGAGGCACGACGGTTGCCCCCTGGCGCCATGGCCGACGTGGAGAGCACCGTGCGCCAGTCACGGGTGCGTCTGGCGCGAATCGACGCGAACGGCACCCAGACCCGGCAGCAGCAGGCCGAGCTGAATGCGATGCTCGACAATAAGTAGCGCGCGTGGTGACGCCCTCGATTCCGGCCCTCACACAGGGAGGTCCGGCCCACACCTCGAACTCCTTTCCAACAGGGCAGCTTCCCTGACCCGCATCAAAAGGAGGAGCCAGGTGCGCCGCAGCGCAGCCCAGAGCACATCGACAACCCGCAATGGCTGACGTCACACAGCGATTCGCGGAAGCCCTCGCACCGGTCATGTCGGCCGCCAACGGCTGGGTTCGCGAGGCCACCGATCTGGTCGAAGAAGCGCCGCTGTTCAGTCAGGGGCGTCGCGCCGCCGTTCTGCTGGTTCCCGCCGATGAGACATCGTCGCCCCAGGTTCGCGCGCTGCTCGACCAGATCGTGCGACGCGCCGTGATGCCCCCGACCCCGCGCAACCCGAAGCGTGCCGTGCCGTGGGAGCAGCTCGTCGTGGCCATGGTCTTCGAAGGCGAGGCCTCACCCAGCCTGCGCGCATTCATCGAGTCGTGCAGAAAGGCGCTCTCCTCGAAGCAGAACATCCGCTTCGCCTGGGTCGACCTGGCGCAGGCCGACGTCGGTTTCCACGCGCAGGGCACACCGTTCGACACCGATCTCATGGCGCGTCTCAAGGACGCCGCAACGCGGTTCCACGCCTCCGCCCGCAGAAGCGACAGCAGCCGGAGCAGACCCGCCACCGAGGGGCGCATCCCGTGGGGCACCGCCGCGCTGGCCAGCGCTTGCGCCGCAACCACGCTGTACATCGGGTTCGACCGCTTCCTTGCGCTTCGCTACGGCGCACTCCAGGTCAACCTCGCCGATCAGGGGCAGCGCTTCCGCTTCCTCAGCGCCGTCTTCGCCCAGAGCAGCGCAGCAGAGAGCGCGGTGGCGGCGGTCGGGCTCGTCACCCTGGGCGCCGCTCTCGAGCGGGTGTATGGCACCATCACGTTCCTGGCGCTCTTCTGCGTCTGCGCACTGGCCAGCACGGTGACGACGCACGCCTATGGCTGCAGCGACATCTACCTCGGCCTCATCGAGACCCTCTGCGGCTTCGCCGGTGCCACCGCGGTCGCGGCGGTGCGATATCCAAAGGCAGACCTGTGGCCGTCCCTCTATGTGCGCACGGGTCTCGTCGTTGTGGCTGGTTTCAGCGCCCTGAGCACATTCGCCCAGGTAGGCTCGTCGAGCTTCTTCCTGCTCAACGCGCGCCATCCTCGGGAAGCCCTCTTCGCCGGGCTCGCCGCCGGGGTGCTCTTCGCCGTGCTCGTTCCCGCGCCCCGCCCGCAGCCGAGCAAGGCCTGGAAGACCATGTCCCCCGCGTTGATGGCGCTTGCCGCGGCCCCCTTCGTGGGGCTGGGCATGGCGGTCTGGCTCGCGGGCTGGGGGGCCTCCCACGTGGTGTTCAAGGACGCGCGCGGCTTCAGCGTCAAAGGCGCGGCGCACACGGTCATGGTGAAGGGAACCGACGGCCCGATCTTCATGGGAGCGAGCTACAACATCCACGTGGGCGTGCAAGCCACCCCCCGCCCCGATGCAGACGCCGAGATCGAGACGTTCCGCGCCGAGATCGAGCACGACCTGGAGAAGCGCGGCATGATCATAAAGTCTGCGTCCATCGCCAGCCAGGGGCCGCGGCGGTGGCTGGTGGTGCGCGCGCGCCAGAGCGACAAGAGCGAGCGAGAGTATGGCTACACCATCGATGGCTCGACGCTCTACGCCGTCACCATGTGGGGGCCTTCCCTCGACGCCGGCATGGACGCCTTCCGCAGCGTTCTCCGCTCGTTCTCGGTGACCCCCGCCACGAGAAGTGGCAGCTCGTCGAAGACGTCACGCTCGACCGCCTGACCAAAGCCCTATCGACACGCGCATCGGGGAAGGAATCACGCCCCACATTTCGAAGGGTAGGCCCGCTATGTGGCGCCCTCTTCAGCGGTTCGGCGATCTCGTGAAGTTCGAGCACACCGTGTTCGCGCTTCCGTTCGCCTACGTGGGCAGCTTGATGGGAGCCGACGGTCATCCCACGGCGGCGCAGTGGATGTGGATCACGCTGGCGATGGTGGGGGCGCGCACTGCCGGCATGACGTTGAACCGTCTCATCGACCGCACCTTCGACGCCCGCAACCCGCGCACGCGCGACCGAGCCATCCCCGCCGGACGAGTCTCTGCCAGTGCCGCGCGCCTCATCGCAATCGCCGCCTGCGCCCTGCTCGTGGTGGCCGCGGCGCGTCTGAACGCCCTGGCCCTCGCGCTCACGCCGGTCGCGTTGATGCTTCTCGTCGCCTACTCCTACCTCAAGCGCTTCACAGCCTTCGCCCATTTCGGACTGGGCCTGGTGCTGGCGTGCGCGCCCGCAGGCGGCTGGATCGCGGTGCGCGGCTCGCTCGGGCTGGCGCCCTGCCTCGTCTCCGCGGCGGTGCTGCTCTGGGTGGCGGGATTCGACATCTTGTACGCCTGCCTCGATGTCGACTTCGATCGAACCGAGAAGCTGCACTCCGTTCCTGCACGCTGGGGAATCGGTCGGGCCATGACCCTGGCCCGAGCGCTGCACGTGGCGGCCGTGGCGCTGCTCGCCGCTGCCGGAGCGGTTCTGGGGCTGTCCCCCCTCTACTTCGGCGGGGTCAGCGTCGTCACCGTGCTGCTGGGCTACGAGCACAGCCTCGTCTCGCCAGACGACCTCTCCAAGATGGACCAGGCCTTCTTCACCATGAACGGCTGGG
>RGZZ01000488.1 GCA_010028905.1 Pseudomonadota bacterium
CACGGTGTGTGGGAGTGAACCCCGCCAACCCCCACAGCCCGTGGGGGTTTTCTCATGAGAGGGCGCTGTAGACGGCCTCGAGGGTCTCAACCCGCTGCTCGCCCCACGAGACCGAGAGCAAGGCGCGCAGGGCGGCGCGGGTCTGCTCAGTGAGCTCGGGGGCGCGACCCGCTACGAGCCGCGCGGCCTCGCTGCAGCCGCGGATGAGGTCGGTGAGCGGCGCCCGCTGCGCCTCCGCGCAGGCCTTCAGACGCGCCAGGGCCAGGGGCAGCAGCAGGGGCACGTGCATGCCGCGCGAGAGCAGCATGGCCAGGTCGTCGTCGGCAAGCGCGTTCATGGGAACCTGGCGCACCGCCTCCAGCCAGGCGGCCTCGGCCCCTTCGGCGCCCCGTGTGGTGAAGCCGAGCCGCTTCTCGACGGCGGCCAGGGTCGTTGCCTCGCCCACCGAGGCGTAGATGTCGGCCGCCCGCGGCGGGCCGCTGAAGGTGCGCTGGGGATCGCTCATCTCGGTTCTCCTTGCAGGGGGGCTCTCGGCGGTGGCATCCTCGCCAGCAACACCCGGCGGGCGATGTTCGCAGCCCCCCGAGCCTGAACCTCCGAGCGGGTCCGCGGGGAACCTCTCCTGCGGAAACGGTTGGACGCGCGCAGCCCCCTGAGCCTGAACCTCTGGCGTTCAACCGCTGACCTCGTGGGAATCCGGACCGCCCATCGCGAATACCCCCTCCACGACACAGGAGGGCGCCCTCGCGCTGCGCCCGGCGCAGCCGGCACCGAGGGCAATGACATGAGCGAGCAGCTTCGTAATCTCACGTCGGTCGAGCTCGACCGGCTCAACGTATTGTCGACCATCAGCCAGATGCTGAACGCCTCGTATGACGTCGACGAGGTGCTGCAGAAGGTGCTCGATGTGGTGATCAACACCCTCGGTGCCCAGCGTGGCTTCGTCGTGCTCGACCGCGGCGACGACGAGCCGGACGTGGCGGTGGCGCGCAACCTCGACAAGGCCGACATCCAGGCCGACGACTTCCTCTACAGCCGGACCCTGGTGCGACGGGTGCTCGAGACGGGCGATCCCATCATCTCGCGCGACGTGAGCGCCGACCTCGACCTGTCGTCGAACCGCAGCCTCACCCTCATCGGCACGCGCTCGATTCTCTGCGTGCCCATGTCGACGCGCTCGAACCGCATCGGCGTGATCTACCTCGACAACCAGATCTCGAGCGGCGTGTTCGTGCAGTCTGATCTCGATCTGCTGCGCATCATCGCCGACCTCGCCTCGGCGGCCATAGAGCGCGCCCGCTACTTCTCGCACCTCATGCAGAGCGAGAAGCTCAGCGCCCTGGGCACCCTGGTGGCGGGCATCACCCACGAGCTCAACAGCCCCCTCACCGTGATCATGGGCTTCGCCGGCGTGCTCAAGACGCGGTTGGAGAAGACCTCTGACGACTACGACATGGTCGACCGCATGCACAGCGAGGCGGTGCGCTGCCGCAACCTCGTGCGCCAGATGCTCAGCCTGTCGCGGTCTGGCACCGAGGCGCCCCGCAAGCGAACCGATCTGGGCCAGCTCGTGAACGCCTGCGCTCGCCTGCTGCGCACCGACTTCCGCGACGCCAACGCCGATCTGGTCGTCGACGTGGCCGATGGCCTTCCCGAGGTCGAGATCAACACCGACCAGTGGACGCAGGTGTGCCTCAACCTGCTCACCAACGCCCTCCACGCGGTCAGCGACAAGCCCGAAGACCAGCGCGGCCGCGCCACGGTTCGCCTCGTGGGGTCGCGCGAGAAGCTGCGGCTCATCATCGCCGACAACGGGTCCGGCATCGATCGCAAGATACTGCGTCGCATCTTCGACCCGTTCTTCACCACCAAGCCCGCGGGGCAGGGAACCGGACTCGGCCTGAGCATCACCCACGGCATCGTCACCGATCACGGCGGCACCATCTCGGCCGCCAACGATCCCAACGGCGGCGCCATCTTCGTCATCGAGCTGCCGGTCGCCGCGCCCCCCGCGCCGCCCGCCACCCCATCCGTCAGCGCGGAGCCGTGAGACGTGGCTGTCACCGAGTTCATCAAGCGGGTGGCCACCTTCGCCGGACGCAGCCTCGAGTTCGCGCTCACGGGGCAGTCTGACTTTGCGGTCATAACCTCTGAGCTCGCCGACTTCAAGACCGTCACCGATATCACCAAGGCGAAGCGCGCCCTCGCCGACATCCGGACCTTCATCGCCCACGAGTTCCGGATCCAGGTGCAGGCGCCCGTGATCATCGAGCTCTTCAGTGATCGTGACTGGACGCCCGCGTCGCTCCGATACGTCATGCGCGGGGCCGTGGGAAGCTACCAGCCGCAGCCGCTGGGAGGGTCGATGGCCCACGCCGTGCACGTGCTCAGCGGCCTCTCGACCGGACGCTTCAAGGCCATCGTGGCGCACGAGCTGGTGCACGCCTACGAGCGCGAGATCGGCATCCTCTCGTCGAATCGCGCGCTGCGTGAGGGGTTTGCGCGATGGGTCGAGTACAACGTGCTGGTGGCCGAGGGCGAGCGCGCAGAGGCGCAGAAGCTCACCCGGGTGAGGCGATGGAGCTCTGGGCGAGGAATTCTCGAGCTGCTCGACCTGCAGCGTCAGGGGGGGGTTGCGGCCGTGCTCAGCCACGTGCACGAGGTTCCGTGACGCTGCGCCGCGGAGGGTCTAGCGCGATGGAGCGCCTGGCGGCGCACCCGATGGCGTCTCGTCTGGCGCGCGCGTGGCTGCTCGCCCTCATGGCGCTGCTGTGCGCGACGCGTGGCGGCATCGCCGCCCCTTCCAGCACACTCGATCTCGTGCTGATCGAGAGCGCCGAGACGTCATACGCCACCGCCGCCTCTCGACTGAAGCAGGTCGTCGAGGCGCGCTCGTCGGGCAGGCTTCGCATCAATCTGCACCTCGACGGGCGGTTCGGCACGCGCACCCTCGAAGATCTCGACATGGTGTCGGCGGTGCGCGCGGGCACCGTCTCGATGGCGCTCGTATCGTCGGCGCCGCTGTCGAACCTCTGCGCCGAGCTCGAGGTGCTCAACGACCCGTTCCTCTTTCGCGACTACGGGCATGTGTGGCGGGTGCTCGACGGGAAGGTGGGGCTCGAACTGCTGGCTGCCCCTCTTCGTCACGGCCTTCGCGGCCTCGCCTTCTTCGACGGGGGATTTCGCCTCTTCGCCTCCACCCGTCCCATCGCATCACTCTCAGATTTTCGCGGGCTGCGGGTGCGCACGCTCCAGAACCGCACCTACGTCGGGCTCGTGAAGGCCTTCCAGGGCGTGCCCGTGCCCGCGGCCATCAACAAGATTCGCACCATGGTCACGCGCGGCTTCATCGACGCCGCAGACCGCTCCTATCCGACCTACGGCTCGCTCGATCTCTACGACGTGCTGCGCTACGTCACCGAGACCAACCACGCCTACGCCGCGAAGGTGCTCATCGTGAACGAGGCGGCACTCGCCGCCCTGCCCCGTGAGCAACGGGATCTGCTCGTGCAGGCCGTAAGCGAGGTGGCGCATCGCCATCGCGACGATTTTCGCGCCGAGATCGAGCGCGTCCGCAAGCGCGCCCTCTCGCGAGGAGTGAAGATCATTACGCTGTCAGCCGATCAGCGACGCGCCTTCGAGACCGCCAGCCGCCCAGTC
>RGZZ01000489.1 GCA_010028905.1 Pseudomonadota bacterium
AGGTGCCATCGATGAGCTGGTCGCTCCCCTCCACGCGGGCGCTCTTCATCTTCTTGCGATCGAAGCCCTTGTACAAGATGGCCAGGTCGATGAGATCGTCATACCCCAGGCTGGTGCTGATGTCGGTCTTCAGGGAGTGCTCGACCTGACCGATGCGCGAGAGGTTGCCCACCCGGGGCAGCTGCGCCATCATCGCCCTGAGGAACTGCTGCTGGCGACGCATGCGGCCCCGATCGCCCTCGGCGTCCTTGCGGAAGCGGATGTACCCCACCGCCTGCTGGCCGTTGAGGTGCTGGAGCCCCTTCTTGAGGTGGATGTGGAGGTTCCCCCAGTTGTCGTCGTAGTCCATGTCGCGCTCGACATCGAGGTCGACCCCACCGAAGGCGTCGACGACGTGCTCGACCGCATACGGTTTGATCACCACCGTGTGGTCGATGTGAACGCCGAGGAACTGCTCCACCGTCTTGCGCGCGAGATCGAGGTCACCGTTGGCCTTGTACGAGTAGGCCGTGTTGATCTTGTCGTGACCGTGCCCCGGGATCTCGACGCGCATGTCGCGCGGGATGGAGACCACGCTGAGCGTGTTCGCCTGCTTGTCGATGCGCACGACGAAGACGCTGTCGGAGCGCGCGTACTTTGTGTAGAGGATGCCCTTGCTGTCATGGTTGTAGTCGATGCCCAGGCAGAGCACGTACAGGGCGTCTCGTGCGCCGAAGGCGCGCTCCCCTGGGTGGCGCATGCTCTCGACCACGGTGCCCACGGTGCCCGCGCCACCGAGGGCGTGGAACAGGGCCCAGGCGATCCCTCCCGCAAGACCGACGCACGCCACACCAACGAACCAGAGCGCCAGAACCACCTTGCGAAAGGCACCGCGACGTGGGGAAGACCCCTTCTTCGAGTCGGGCCGGGGCACGCGCTCACCTCCTGGCGATTGCCTCCGGACCCGCAAGACCGCTGCAATCGAACTTGAACGATATTCGCGCCCGCCTGCCTCGTTCCTGGTTGGGCACGCAGCGCTCCCCCCGTCCACCGACATACGAAGGCCCGCAAGATTTGGCGATTCTTTAACAATATCGAGGTGTTTTCCTCACGGGGACGTGCTACGCTTGAAACAATCACCCGATTGGATCGAGCACAGTGCAGCAGATCGCAGGGTTCGTCCCGGTCCAGGCAACAAGCGTGCGCCCGCTCGTAGAGCGCGCAAGCACGGGACGTGAAGCAACGGTCGACGTCTACAGCCCGACAGCGCGCGCCGCAAACGACGTGCTCTCTCCCGCGCACGTTCGCGCCTTCCGCAGCGCCCCCCCGACGGGCACGCGCCCCTACTACGACGCCAAGGCCGACGCGGCCGACCGCGCGGCGTACTACGGCGGGCTAGAGACCGAGGCCGCCCAGCTCGACCCCAAGGCGCTCTTCGACCGCCTCAGCGACCTCGTGACGAAGACCCACACCACGGTTCTCGACTACAGCCCGTCCAGCGAGCTCTACCCTGTGGTCGATCGCCATCCGGATGGCAAGCTGCACAGCATCTACACCGTGCAGAGCGGTGTCTCTTGCGACGTGTCGAAGCACGCCTCTCGTGCGCAGTCGGTCGCCACGGCCGCCGCGGGTTCGGGGCCAGCCTTCCTGGCCGCGGTGAGCGCGGCAGACGAGTTCAACTGCGAGCACGTGGTGCCCCAGTCGTGGTTCGACAAGAAGCTGCCCATGCGCGGCGACCTGCACCATCTCTTTGCCTGCGACCCTGGCTGCAACAGCCTGCGCGGCAGCTACCCCTACTCCGATGAGCCGGACAGCGGCTCGGCCTGCGGCACCGTGAGCGCCGGCAAGGACGGCTTCGAACCCGCCACGGGCAAGGGCCCCGTGGCTCGGGCGACCCTGTACTTCCTGCTGCGCTACCCCGGCCAGGTGGGTGACGAGCCCGGTGAGTACTCCGCGGAAGACATCAAGACGCTCCTCGAGTGGAGCAAGAACGACCCGGTGGGAGAGTACGAGCAGCACCGCAATGCCGAGATCTTCCGCAAGCAGGGCAATCGCAACCCGCTCATCGATCACCCGGAGTGGAGCGAGCGCATCGACTTCACCCGCGGGCTCGGACATCGCCGCTGAGCGCCTGAATCGCCTCTCCAGGTCCGAACGACCCACGCGGTCGGGCCAGGAGGGGAGCCGTGCCCACCTGACCGCGTCTCCCCCGCATGGCGCGCGGCGGCGTCCCGTTCCGACCTCTATCGCGCGCACGCTGCTCGTGCTGCTGGCGCTCTTCCTGCGCCCCGCGTCCGGACAGACGCCAACGCTCGTTCTGCAGGCCGGGCACACCTCTCCCGTCACGGCTGTCGCGTTCTCCCGCGATGGGCGCTTCCTCGCCTCGGTGGCCGCTGACGGCCAGATCGCGCTGTGGGACATGCAGGCCCGGGCACTGCTGCACACCGCCCGCGGCGGCGGCGGAACGCCGCGGGTGCTCGCGTTCGCCCCCGACGGCCGAACCCTGGCCACCGGCGCGAGCAGCGGCGCGGTGGTCACGTGGGATGTCGATACCCTCACCCCGCGCCGCACCGACACAGCGGGCGACGCCCCGGTCGCCGCGGTCGCCTTCTCTCCAGATGGCCGCCGCCTGGCCGCCGCGACCTGGCGCCCGGAGACCCACGTCATCGCGGTCTTCGACACCGACACCGGAACGCCGTATCCGCCGCTGGCGGCCAGCGGCGGAGCGCCGAGAAGCCTTGCATTCTCACCGGACGGGGCGACCATCGCCCTGGGCGTCGACGGGCAGGTGACCGGGCAGAACCTCGTCGAGCTGTGGGACAGCCGCGCCGGACACCTCGCCCGCGTCGTGGCCTCGCCCGCGCAGGCCGCCACCTGCGTCTCGTTCGACCCCAGCGGACGGCTGCTCGCCGCGACAACCCCCGAGGGCACCGTGGAGCTCTTCGACATGGCCACGCTGGGCCGCGTGGCGTCGATTCGGCTGGGCGGGTCTCTGGCCTGCGTGGCGTGGGCGCCGGAAGGCGGCGTGCTGGCCGCTGCAGGCAGCCAGGGGGGCGCCATCTGCTCGGTGGGCGCGGGCGCTGCGCCACGGCCGCTCCAGAGCGACGGCCCCATTCGGGCGCTGGCCTGGTCGCCCGACGGCACCCTCCTCGCAGGAGGAGAGGGAGACGGTCACATCAGCCTGTGGAGCCCTCTCGGCGGTCGCATCGCCGGTTTCTCGGCGCGCGAGGCCTTCACGTGGACCCCCGCCTTCTCCCCCGATGGTCTCCTCGCCCTGCGCGGATGGCGCGACGAAGCAGGCGGCACCGACATCCTCGAATGGAGCTCGGCCGCCCCCGTGCTGCGCGCGCTCACGCTTCGCGCCGAGCCAGCCACGCCGACGTCACGCGCGCGAGGAGATCGCCCGCGTCGGGTGCACGCATTCGCCCCCCGGAACGAGCAGATCGCCACAGGAACCCCCGATGGCCGCGTGATCATCACCGATACCCGTGGGCGCGTGCTGCGCACGTTCGGAGGGCACGCGGGCGCCGTGACCGGTCTGGCCTTCTCCGCTGACGGCGCGTCGCTCGTGAGCGGCGGGGCCGATGGCACGGTGCGCCTGTGGACGCTGGCCACGGGGCGCCTGGCGCTGCGCCTCGCGATCGGCCAGCCTGTGCGCGCGGTGGCCGTCTCGCTCGGCGC
>RGZZ01000490.1 GCA_010028905.1 Pseudomonadota bacterium
AGGATGCCGATCGCGCTGCCCGCTCCGGTACAGCGGGCTTGCCGCCAGCCGCTCGATGAGCAGGGACGCGGCGAGGAGCGCGTGGGTGAGCTGGGGCAGCGCGCACTCGCCACGGCCGATGCGGGCGTCGAAGCTCAGGGTGTGAAGGGCGAACCGCAGCCGCGCCAAGGCGTGCAGCTCTCGCCAGCCGTCGGTCTTGAGGCCACCGTAGCAGAGCCGCAGCCGACGCACGGCCGCGTAGATGCGGGCGAAGCGCATGTCGCTGCGCGCGAAGTCGAGCGCAGGGGTCTCGGGAAGCGTCTCTCCGGTGCACAGCACCGCCAGCAGCGCGTGCCATCGCGGCAGGTCGTCGGCGGTGAATCCCTGGTCGACCACGAAGCAGAGGTCGTTCTCCATCTTGGCCAGGTCGATCTCGAGGGGGCGCTCATCGCACCAGGGCCAGTCGATGATCCAGACGGCGCGGGTGTCATCGGTGAGCAGGTTGGCGAGGTTGAGGTCGCCGTGGCAGAGCGCGGTGTCGACGTCGATGTAGTCGATGTGCGCCAGCAGGGGGGGCAGCGTTTTTAGCGGATTGGAGATGACGGTTCCCGCGCCGATGTCGATGGTCTCCTCCTCGAGATCGGCATGGGGCGCGATGCGCGCCAGGTTCTCGCGCAGCCACACGAGCTGCTTCGGGCCGCTCAGGCCGACGGCCTGGCAGGGCGAGATCTTGCTGCGGCGGCGGGTGTTGAGGTAGAGGTCGCGCGACAGCAGGTCGAGGGCCTTGTCGAAGACACGCAGGAAGGTTCCCAGGCCGTCTTCATCGGCGGCGTCGGTGAACAGGCGCTGCAGCGTGGTGGGTCGCCCCTCCATCGACGCCAGGGTCATGCGCAGCCCGCTGGCGGAGCCCACCGAGACCGGGGCCTGCATCGCGGGCACGTGGCTTCCCAGCAGATCGCGCACGCGCAGGTAGCCCGCGATCTCCTGCACGAGGCTGCCGTGCGCGCCCACCTTCACCACCAGGGGCGCTTGCCGATGGCCGCCTCGCTCCGGCACGGCCAGCAGCAGAAGGCTTCCGCTGAACCCTCCCTTCAAGGGCGTGAGGCTCACCGCCTCATCGAAGAGGAAGAGCACCTCGAGCACGGCCTGCTGCTCGGGCGAGATGGCGGTGGCGACGGAGGCGGGAAGGAGGCGGCAGGCGCCCGTTCCCGGGAGGGTCGGCATCGCGATGCCGGTCTGGGCCGCCAGCGCCTCGAGAGACGGCACCACGGTGACCAGCGCGTTCGGCAGCCCTGTCTGCAGGCTCGCGGTCTGCCCCTGCAGGTCGCGCGCGCCCACGAGATGCGGGCAGACCAGCACCTTGCGAAACCCATGCTCGTTGCGCAGCTTGAATGCCGTCGACGCGACGCGAACGTCGGTGTGGAAGCCGCAGATCACGAACACGGTCGCGTCGCGCGCCTCCGCATCGAGGTCGAGCACATCGCGGCCGAAGATGCGCGCGAGCGTCGCGTGCAGGTCGTTCGCGGGCAGCGCCAGAGAGGAGGTCTCGATGACCTGCGCCTCGTCGAGCAGCGCGCGGGCGGGGGCGACGAACGCGGCGCCCTCGGTGCCGCGCACCGCGTGCAGCCCGTGGCGCAGCAGCTCGGGCTGCTGGTCCGGGTCATCCGGGTCGTGCATGTCGCGCACCAGGATGATGTGCACGTCTGCTCCGTTCCGGCGGGCTTCGCGCGCGGCCTGCAGGAAGCGGGGGAGAGGGCCCCGTCCGTAGGCGGCCTCGGCGCCCATGGTGCGCGCGATCTCGTGGGGGCCCACATTCACCCGCACGGCGGTGAACTCGGGCGCGGGAGAGGCGAAGTCGTGGGTGAGGCTGTCGGCGATGATGATGGTGGGCATCGGGGCCTCCTGCGTGTTCGGTGACGCGCCGCGGAGCACGCCTCTCGAGGGGGCGCGCGCGGCGGTGGATGGTTGGCATGTCGGCTGTTCGTCGGCCGGTTGCTGCCGCCTGCCGTGCGATGTCGACCTCTCACGGGCTTCGGGTCGCCGGACGGGCTGCGTTCGACGCAAGATGTCGCATTGCACGGTCCGAGGTCTGCCTGGCCGTCTCCGCGATCGGTCTTTCGCCGAACGGGGAGGCTGCGCCGAGACGAAGGGCACGAATGAGGAGAAAGACATGATCACGTCCACCCCCCAGACATCTCCGGTACGATTCCAGCACTCCGACGCCGTTCGCAAGGCCGTCGAGCAGGCCTATCACGACGCCGACCAGCTGGTGCTCTCGAGCCACGCCGGTCTCGTCGACCACAGCACCAGCCTCGAAGCCCTGGCCGATCGGTCAGCGGCCAGCCGGGCCAACTTCCTGGCCACCGTCACGCTCTCCCAGGAGATTCCCCAGGATGGGGACGAGTGCCGTCGCCTCACCCTCTCCGCCCTCACCGACGGGCTCACGGCGGGCGCGCTCGATGCCACCTGCGCCGTGGGGCTGCACGAGGACACCGCCCAGAAGAGCGCCTCGCCGCTCCCTCCGAACTGGCCGCAGCTGCTGCTGCGCAAGGGCATCGAGGTCGCTGAGGCGGGCTCGGCGCGCCAGAAGTACGTGGGAGAGGAGATGATCCAGGCCGCGGACTTCTTCTCGGTGGCCGGCCCCGCGCTGCCCAATCGCTCGTGGCGCGACTATCTCACCACCGTCTTCGCGGTGGGCTACGGCACCGCGGCCACCGATGCCGCGCTGATGCTGATCGCCCACCAGCCTCCCCAGTCGTAGCCCCGCAGGCGCCCCTCCGCGGCGCGAAGCGCCCTCTGTGGGCTACACGCGCCGCGGGATGCGCACGCCGCCGACGACGACGTGGTCTGCCTCGCGCACCACGCCGCCGATCGGCTGGGGCGGGGGCGATCCGGACACGGTGGCGCGTCCGAAGAGACGGCGCAGGGCGTGGGAGACATACCAGGGCTGCTGCTCGACCGCGGCGAGGTCCTGGGGGATCTGCAGGCGCTGGCGTGCCCCGTCTGCCGTGAAGGTCAGGGTATCGCCCTCGAGCGTCGGGGAGCCCACAGATGGCAGCGTGAGGGCCGACGCGCCGTCGCGAGAGACGATGGTGGCGGTGTGTGTCGGGGCGTCGCCCTTCTCGCGCACCCAGGACACGAGATGGGTTCCGTCCGGCGTCCACCAGATGGCGGGGGCGGCGCCGTCGCTGCCGTTCGTGATGGCGGCGCGCACCACTTTCGCGGGTTCGCGCGGGGCGTCGTAGACGACGAGGTCGCCCTTGTGAACCGCCGCCATGGCACTGGCATCCGGAGAGAACACCGCGCTGCGCGGCACGTCTGCGCAGATGAGGCCGTCTTCATCGATGAAGGGGCTCTGCAGCAGGGTGGCTTCTCGTCTCTGGGGGTCGATGCAGCGATCGTAGGGCGCCATGTTCTCGGTCCACACATCGGGTCGCAGCGCGCGAAAGCCCACGCGCCGAACCGCGTCCTCACCGGGGCGCAGCACGTACACGCGATGGGGATAGCCCACGCTCTCCGGGCACATGACCACGGTGCCGTCGCGCAGGTGATCGACGTAGGTGATGCGCTCGGGCAGCGCGATCCGCTCGGTCTCGGATGGCGAGGCGTCATTGATGGCGAGGCGCACCAGCGTGCGACCGCTGGCCACGTCGAGGGTGCGCCCATCGGGGGCCGCGTCCA
>RGZZ01000491.1 GCA_010028905.1 Pseudomonadota bacterium
CAATCTCGGGCGTGTCCCCAATCGACCGAGGATAACATCATCAACACTGTGTCAACATCGCTCGTGTACGGTGTTTCTGTTCCGAGCTTCTCAGAATGAGGAATCGTTGTTGTTGCTGTGTCGGCGATTCTGCGAGTTCTGTGAAGATGGGGACAGAACTGCACCTGGGGGGTGGCGTCATGTCGCAATTGGGGGAACGGCTGCGTCAGAGTCGACGAGACCGGGGATGGACGCTGCGTCAGCTGGCAGAGCGCAGCGGGCTGTCGCCTTCTCACCTCTGCGGAATCGAGCGCGGAACGCAGCGCCCGTCGACGGGTGCGCTGGATCGCCTGGCCCTGGCTTTCGGTGTCTCGCTTGGCGCGATCACGCAAGGCATCTGGCGCCCTCGTCCTCGCGCACGCTGGTGCCTGCGCACCCGAGGCACTCGGCTGCGCCGTCTCTTCCGCTACAAGCGCCCACGCACACCAGAGAGCACGCTTGCGGTGCAGTGCCGGGAGGCAGGCTACTATCCCCTCGGCAAGGTCCTCATCGAGCGCGTTCGCGCCCAGCAGCGAAGAACCGCCTTCTGGACAGGTGTCCGGCACTTCATGCACGGTCAGAACGGGGCCGAGCAGATGGCCTCGCTCCATCTGCTTCAGCGCGCCGTCGATTTCGAGGAGATCGAGCCGCAGTACGTTCGCTTCCATCTCCCGGTGCTCCAAGAGCCTGGCCGACGCTGGATTGCGATGCTGCTCGAGCATGCGGGTTGCACGTTCCTGTTCTATCCACAGGTGACCGTGAAGGGCACCACGGGGCAGACGCCTACCCTCGACTTCGTCGTGCGAATCACCGACGGTGCGCAGTCGTGGACGGTGGACGTGGAGATTGATGGCCCTGGTCACGATCGGCAGCTGTTCAAGGATGCAGAGCGCGACGTCGTCGTGAACCTGCCCGTGCTCCGCGTACGTCTGCGCGAGCTCGATGACGAGCGCTTCGCAGAGCGGCTCCTCGAGCGGTTGATGAAGCTGCGATGATGGGGCGTCAGGGACGGTGGACGCTCGCAGCGCGGCAGGATTGAGCCTCTGTTCTGACGCCATCTGCACAGAACTCTCGCTCTCTCTGTGCCCGTGCCGTTCTGCAAACACGTTCTGCGAAACACAGCGCAGAACGCCAACGGGGGACCGGGGTGTCGGGCTGGGATCGGGGTGTCGGGCTGTCAGGGGCGCAGATCGACTTGCACGCCAAAGTGGTCTGAGGCATAGAGCCCGCTGCTGTCTGGGGTGTTGCAGACCAGCGCTGCGTACCGGGCTGGGTGGCGGCGTACGACCTCGCGGTCGCCGAGGATGAGGTCGATGCGCATGTCCGGATAGCTGTCGCGGTACGGCGCCGTGTGCGGGTTGCGATTGTCCCACGTGGGCTCGCGTTCCGCGGGGAGGCCCGCGAGGAGGTCGCTGAACCGCGCGCGGAGAGGGGCGAGCTCAGGCGCCGTGAGCTCGCAGTTGAAATCGCCGCACAGCACGGTTCGCGCTGGAAGGTGCGCGGCGATCTCCGTGGCTTGCGCGTGACGGCTCGCGGAGTCTTCTGCGCGCCACGACAGATGGGTGTTCGCCACGGTAACGCCGTCGAGATGCACGGCGCACAGCCGTCTCGGGCGCTCCTCAAAGGGCGAGCGCGCTCGCAGCTCGAGCAACTCGGTAGACGGTGGAACTTGCAGGCGGTGCGCGGCATTCAATGCCACCGCACCGCGCTCCCGCGCTTCGCTTTTGCCACCGCTCGCATCGCTGCCACCGCTGCCACCGCTCGCACCGCTCGCATCGCTGCCACCGCTGACACCGCTCGCACCGCTCGCACCGCTCGCACCGCTCGCACCGCTGCCACCGCGCTCCCGCGCTTCCTCGCCACCGCTCGCGTCGCTGGCAGGCGGTGCGCCGCGCATTCCCGTGAACCACATCGATGCGCCCGGCTTCACCAGAATCGCCAGGCACGAGACCTCGAGGTCGGCCACCGCGATCTCGAGTCCGGTCGCACGCGCCAGCCCGCGCAATGCGTCTCGTTCGTCGATCTCCTGCAGGCACAGCACGTCTGGCGCGAGGGTTGCCAGCTGCTGCTGTGCGAGGCGCAGCCGTGCTTTCCATGGACCGCTGCGGCCCCACAGGTTCAGGGTCACGATTCGCATCGTTATCTTCGCTTTCGGCTCGATGAAGAGGTTCTGGCCTGATCCATCCGCCGTCGCCCAGGTTCGTCCTGCAGGGTCTTGCTCCGCGCGTCCGGCAGGGAACCGCTCAACCTGGGGTCGAATTGCAGGCGACCTCATGCTGCGACGACTTCTCTCCTACCTCTCGCCTCCCACTGAGGGCGGCGTCGTTGTGCTCACCCCGGAGCAGCGCACGGCCGTGCGCGCGCTCTACACGCCGAGCGTGCTCATGCTGGGCGGGTCGGCGGTGCTCATGCTTGCCGTCTACCTCGGCTATGTGCAATCGACCCTCTCCACGTTCACCACGTACGGCGAGAACGTGATGTTCAACTCGCTCTGCCTGGGGATTCTGGTGTGCTACGCCACCTTGCCGGCGCGGCGCGGTGAGCTGCGGTGGGTGGTGCCCCTCGGCATCGTGGGTGAGCTCATTCGCTTCGTGAACCACCCGTCGTGGTGGTCGTTCACCATGCGCCTGCAGACCTTTGGCTACGTCTCCGGGCTCATCACCCTCGTCTTCATCGGCTGGCGCGCGTGGCGCGCCGAGGGTGACGAGGCGCTGTGGGCGCGCGCCATGCTGCTGCTGTCGCTCATCATGTTCTTCTTCCCGAACGTGAGCTGGATGCTGCACACGATCGTCATCAACCACACGCCCACCCTCGTCGACGCCTACGCCTACACGGTCGATGGCGCCTTCGGCGTGCAGCCGGCCGCGCAGGCCGCGCTGCTGGTGAAGAGCAGCACCTTCATGTGGTATCTCACGTTCTACGTCTACAACGAGCTGCCGCTCTTCATGATCATCGCCGTGCTGCTCTCGCTTCGCTGGCCGCGCGCCTGCTACGGCCAGCTGATGCTCCACATGACCCTCATCGGGCTGGTCGGCTTCATCTGCTACAAGATGGTGCCCATGAAGGGCATCGATCTGTTCGTGGGCGAGCCATGGCCCGCGGGGCCCCTGCCGCACGTGTCGCCGCCGGCCCCCTATGACGACGCTAGCGGTGCCACGCGCAACTGCTATCCGTCGCTGCACCTGGGCTGGATGCTGGCCATCTTCTTTGGCACTCGCAGGGTGGCGCGCTGGGTGACGGCATTCTTCGGCTTCTGCGTCGCCGTGATGGTCGTCGCCACCCTCAACGTGGGGCACTATGCCGTCGACCTGGTGGCTTCGGTGCCCTATGTGGTCGCCTTCTTCGGGCTCATCAACGTGGCGCGCGAGGGCAATCGTACATCTCGCGTCGCGGCGGTGGCAGTGGGAACGGCCCTCTTCTGCGGGTTCACGTGGGCGATGCTGCACGACCCTGAAGGGCTTGCGTCAAGTCCGGCTCGGCTTGCGGTCATCGTTGGGCTCATCCTCGCGCTGGCGCTCGGGGTCGAGAACTGGATGGCCAACACCACAGTGACCCGCCCCACGGCAGATGAGATTGCAGGGCTCGACGCCCCGATGTCCTCGCAAGACACAGA
>RGZZ01000492.1 GCA_010028905.1 Pseudomonadota bacterium
GGAGGCCGCCGCTTCGGCGCCAGGGGGGGCTGCCGTGGCACCGGAACAAGATGGGGAAGCGCCCATCGAGCTGGTGCGCATGTCTCCTTTGCGAAAGCGGGTGGCTCAGAGGCTTTTAGAGGCGCAGCAGACCGCGGCGTTGCTCACCACCTTCAACGAGGTCGACATGTCGGCCGTCATCGACGCGAGAAAGCGCTTCGGTGAAGCGTTTCAGAAGAAGAACGGGGTGAAGCTCGGCTTCATGTCGTTCTTTGTCAAGGCGGTGGCGGGCGCGCTCGCCGACTGGCCCGTGCTCAACGCCGAGGTGCGCGATGACGCCATCGCCTATCATCGCGATGTCCACATCGGTGTGGCGGTGGGCAGCGAGCGGGGCCTGGTGGTGCCCGTTCTACGCCATGCTGATCGACTCGGGTTTGCCGAGATCGAGGCTTCCATCGTCGATTTCGCGACGCGTGCCAAAGCGGGGAAGCTGCGTCTCGACGAGATGCAGGGCGGCACCTTCACCATCTCCAACGGGGGCATCTATGGCTCGATGCTGTCGACGCCCATCGTGAACCCCCCTCAGAGCGGCATCCTCGGCATGCACAAGATCGACGAGCGCCCCGTCGCACGAAACGGTCAGGTGGTGATCCGCCCCATGATGTACGTGGCCCTCACCTATGATCATCGCATCATCGACGGACGAGAAGCGGTATCTTTCCTCAGCGGGGTGAAGGATCGCATCGAGAACCCTGCGGGGTTTGGATTGGGAATATAGCGTTTCCCCGACTCTCGTGGGTATTCGTACCCAACAATTCAGGGCTTCCGCTCCAACCCGCTTTGATCAAACAGGTCTGAGCGCTTCAGTCGCAGCGTGCGCGCAGCTGGTTGCGATAGGCGCGGAAGCCTGCACCGAAGAAGAACTGGTAGGGGATGTGTGAACGCATCGCCCAGTACTTCTCGCTGTGCAGCGCTTCCGGGAAGGCGAAGTACATGAGATCGCTGCCGCTCTTGAAGCCGCGCCGCAGCAGCAGGTCGCGCATGGCCGCCGTCACTTCGTAGTTGTCGCCGGGCCAGCCGCTGTCGAGATAGAGCCGGATGTTGCGCCTGGGCTCTTGCGCGATGCGCTCCATGAGGTCGTCCTTCCAGGTGAAGGTGCTCGACATGCATGCGGCCATGCCGAACACCTCGGGCCATTGCCAGGCCAGGTAGAGCGAGACCACGCCTCCCAGTGAAGACCCCATGACGGCGGTGTGCTCCGGTCCGGGAAGGGTGCGCAGGGTGCGGTCGATGGTGGCCTTCTTCAGCTGCTCGACGAGGAACCGGCCATAGGCCTCGTAGCCGGGGCGGGTGTACTCGTTCTCCCGGTCCTTGGCATACACCCCAACGACGATGCAGCGTCGCACCGCGCTCATGGCGTTGAGCAGGCCCATGGTCGAATCGACCTGCCAGTCGTCGCCGAGAAAGGCCTCGTAGGGGAAGAAGAGGTTCTGGCCGTCGTGCATGTACAGCACGGGGAACCGTTGGAGCGGGTTCTCGTAGTAGCCCGGCGGATAGTAGCAGCGCACCTTGTGCGCGCCTGCGCCATGCGGGTCTGCGATTTCGAGCAGGTCGCCGATGCTTCCGCCGGTGGGCCCGTGGAAGTAGGGGTAGTTCTGCACCACGGGACCTTCCACCGTGGCCAGGGCATTCTCGCCCTTCGCCCAGTACACGCGGTCTTCAACCTGCAGACAGGCCTTGTAGTAGATGAACGGCTGATCGGTACTTATGGTGAACGTTGCGGTCTGTCGATCGGCCGACACCGTCGAGGCCTCGACCGGGGTGTCCCAATCTTGCTCGGTGCGCAGGGTGATGCGCCCGCGGGTCACCGGATAGTGCACCTGGATCTCGAGGGGGCGTTGCGTGCTCACGGTCTGCGGCTCCTGCTGGTTGAAGGTTGGCGTCTCCGCGAGTGTTGGGCAGAGCATCGATGCGTCCCTGCGTTTGTCAGGGAGACCTTTTCAAGACCTCCGCCACCGTGGGGTCCACGAATCTCTGGCCAGGGGCTGCGAGGTCAACCGGACAGGATTTTGTCGTCGCGCACGTAACACGTGGGGCGATCGGAGGAGTCCCGTGAACGAAGAACCCAACCTTGCCTTGTTCATCGACTTCGAGAACCTGGCCATCGGTGTCGAAGACGCCAACTACAAGAAATTCGACGTGAACCTCGTGCTCGGGCGCCTGCTCGAGAAGGGCAAGATCGTGGTCAAGCGCGCGTATGCTGACTGGGAGCGCTACGCCTCGTTCAAGCGGGGGTTCCACGAGGCTGCCATCGAGATGATGGACATCCCGCGCCGTCGCTACAGCGGAAAGAACAGCGCAGACATCCGCCTCGTGGTCGACGCCATGGACCTCGCCAATGCCAAGAGCCACATCAACATCTTCGTCATCGCGTCCGGTGACAGCGATTTCTCTCCCCTGGTCTCGAAGCTGCGCGAGAACAACAAGTTCGTCATCGGCCTGGGCGTCAAGAACTCCACCTCGAACCTCTTCGTCGAGAACTGCGACGAGTTCATCTTCTACGACGATCTCATCCGCCGCGTCGAGCGCGGGCGACCAGCCGAGGCACGGTCCGACAAGCAGGACGAGGCCTTCAGCCTGCTCCTCGACGCGCTGCGCGCGCTGCGCCGCGACAGCAAGGATATTCTGTGGAGCTCGATGGTGAAGGAGACCATGAAGCGCAAGCGCCCCTCGTTCAACGAGGAGTACTACGGCTTCGACACCTTCTCGCAGCTCCTCGAAGAGGGGCAGCGGCGCAACATCATCAAGCTCGAGAAAGACCAGCGCAGCGGCTCATACGTCGTCACCGACTTCCGCGCCGGGCGCTGAAGGCGCACGTCTCGGCGCGCCCCTTCCTGCGTCTCGTGTGAGGCGTGGGAAGGGCTCATCTCCAGCCTCATCGTCTCTCTCTTCGCGGTCGGTCGCTCAGCGCACCACCACGACAATGTCTTGCGTGGGCTCGAAGCTGCTCATCGTCCAGGTGACGGTGCTGCCTTCCACCTTGCCTCCCGCGGGGCTGGCGGAGACGATGCTGCCCTCGTCGACGCGCACCCTCACCGTGGCCGCCCCGATGGGGTCTCTCCACGGGGCGCCGCTGCGCAGAACGTAGGTGTAGCGCCAGGTCTTGTTCGGTGCGGGGGTGAGGGCCTGCATGTACTTCACCTCGACGGCCACGTCATCTTTTGACGGGGCGCCGTAGTGCCCCTGGAACGTGAGCGGCCAGGTCCACCACGACGCCGCCAGACCGCTCGGGTCGTCCTTGCGCGCGGGCTCTCGCACGACCTGGCTCTCGCTCACGCGGTTGTCTCCGGTGAGGGTCGGGGGACTTGCATTCCGCCTGTAGACCTGCTGCCACACCTGAAACGCCATCAGGGGCTTGTCAGCGTTGAGCTGCGGAAAGCCCAGGCGCATGATCAGGGTCTGGCGCCACGTCTCTTGCAACGGCTCGAAGTGGAAACGCGCCGTGACCGAGGCCAGGGGCGTGGCGCGCTTCCGGTCGATGGTGACGTCGACTGTCTCGTCGCGCATGGCGAGGAGCTGCTCGGGGTTCGAGACCTCTCGCGTCGAGATGGGGCGGCGCGGGCCGATGTCAGCCTGGGCGCGAGGCACGGCG
>RGZZ01000493.1 GCA_010028905.1 Pseudomonadota bacterium
CGATGTGAACAGATCGATTGCCCAGAGGGCGTCTGTCAGGGCGAGAGGCGCTTCGAGAGCACGGGCGCGAGCATCTTGTCGAGGAGCTCGGCGACCCGCTGATGTCCTCTGCGCGTGAGATGCACGGGAGAGTCGAAGCATGCGTGTTCGTCGTCGTCGGTCTGCTTGTCGAGCTCGCCGCGCACGTCGAGCAGCAGGGCGCCTGTCTTTGCCGAGACCCTGCGCATTGCGTCTGCGTGGCGATTGCGCTCGGCGTTCAGCGGAGCGCCGTCCTCGCGCCTGCTTGCCGTGGCGGCCTTCGTCTTTGACACGCGGGGCTTCTCGTCTGCCTGGAACGAGCGCTGGGACTGCGGTTCCACCATGAAGGCAACGCGAATGCCACGGGCGCTTCCGAGCGCGGCCACCGCCTCGAGGTTGCGCTCGTACTCGTCGAGCGGCACGCGGCACGTGGGGGCTTCTTCATGCCCCGCGATCTTGCGCTCCTCGCTGCGCTCATGTGTCTTGATGGCGAGGGTACGGATGAGCAGGCAGAGCTGACTTCTGTACATCAACGAACGCATCGCATGAACCCGACGATCATCGGTGATCACATCGCTGTCCTTGCCCAGTGAGGGGGTTCCGTCATGGTGCCCGAAGCAGAAGATCAGCAGGTCTGGCCGGAGGTCGACCAGCCGTCTTGCCAGCAGCAGGCCCTGCCACGAAGAGAAGCCGGGAACGCCGGCGTTGATGACCTCGAACCTTGCCTTTGGGAATCGTTTCTCGAGAAGGCCTTTGAGCAGTTTGGGATAGGCGTGGGGAATGTCGAACCCAGGGTCGATGGCGATGGCCTGTGAATCGCCCAGGCACAGGATGCGGTAGGTCTGGCTCGAAGGGGAGGGGGTGGGCACGGGATTCGTGAGCAGATCGTCGATCTGGGGATTCATCGATTTCGTCTCGTTGCCGAACGCGACCAGATGTCGCTGATCGGCCACCCATTCCTGCTGGAGCTCGGGGTTGACGTTCCAGAAGAGTACCGGGTCCGGGATGAACAGCGGCTCGTCGAGCTGGCGGGCAAACATCTGCAGCGAGATCTCCCAGGCGCAGAAGAAGTTCGCCACCAACAGGAAGACCACGAAGGCTCGCTTCCACGGGCGCAGGCGGTGCACGCGGAGCCGCATCTGCAGCATCACCACGGCGCAGAGCAGAACGCCCCCACAGAGAAGTGCCGCGCGAAGCATGGGGGCCGAGAGGTCTGGGATGTAGCCGTTCAGCATCGTGAAGGGCAGATGCGAAGACTCGAGCCCGTGCACGTAGTAGTACTCTAGGGGGACCTTGGCCATCAGCAGCATGGTTGGGTGCGTCTTTCGCCGGGGCGAGGGGGGGGCCTGCTGACCCAGCAGCTCTCCGCGAGCGCGTGGGGATGCGGGCTCATGGGGAGACCTGCGCGCGTCGCATGAGGTGCCATTGCGCGTCAGCGCCGCCCTTCCACGACGTGACGACCGTCCACGACGCCAGGCGCTCGGTTGCCGCGAGGGTCGAGAGGTCACCGATGACGATGATGCGTTCCGGGCCTTGACCGGGGTCTTGCGCGTCCATGGGCTTCACCCGGATGGGGAGCTGATCGAGCGTGGCGGCCAGCTCGAAGGCCTGAACCTCCACTTCGGCTCCGTCGAGCTTGATCACGCCCACCTCGGCCTGCCCGTCGTGCAGCACCCGCGTGAGGGTCTCGCGCAGGGGGTAGGGCGCAGCCTCAGGTGGGCGGCAGTACGCCGTGGTGACCCGCACGTCGTTCGCGATCAGCGTCTCTGCCCGTGACCGCAACGGCCCGGGGAGCACCCAGGCGTCGGTCAGCACGAGGCACGCTGTTCCCAGCATCAGCGTGCCCGCTCCCCACGCCAGAGGTCGAGGGGGAAGGGCACGGGCAAGCCATCCCACGCACAAGATGAGCACGAACACGGTTGCCGGTTGGGCGTACCGAGGGTCGGCGTGGGGCGCCGAGGCACAGAGGAGCCCGACTGAGAAGGCGAGCCCTGCGACCGCAAGCGCGGTGGGGCGGCGCAGTCCCGACATGCGCAGGCCGGCAGCGGTTCCCACGGCGATCAGCAGCGGCGTGCCGGGCAGGGTGTGGGAGAGGGCCGCGACATACTCGGCCAGGTTCTGCAGGAAGAGGCCCCCCGAGCGCTGGTGCTCGGAGGCGTCCATGAGCAGCTTCTCGTAGATCGTGCCTGCGGCGAAGGCATACCACCAGAGTGTGCCGAGAACGGCGGTGGAGAGGGCGAGGGCCAGACCCGCCCAGGGTCTGATCGTGGCTGGGTCGTCACCTTCCGGACGCTGTCGCCGGGCAAGGGTGAGCCAGTAGAGCCAGCACGCGCTGAGCACGGCGAAGCGAACCGCGGCGTGTGGATCGCGCAGCGGACCCGCGGGAGCGCTGCCCACGGACTCCATCGCGCCGAGCGCAATGACGGCCGCGGTGAGCGCGAGATGGGTGAGCAGCGTGACGATGGTTCGCCGCTCGCGCGGCTCGTCGATGCACGCCTGTATCACCACGACGAGAAAGGGGAGCCCCATGAACCAGGGGAAGGTCCATCGGGCGAGCATGCCCATGGCGAGGCTTGCGCCCAGCAGCCACGTCTCGCGGCGTCGTGTGAGCCCGCTGCACCCGACCAGCGCTCCCATCGACAGCGCCACGGCGGCGTGCAGTGCAACGTCGGGGACGTAGGTCCGGCACCAGACGCTCACATGTGGAACCGCCGCCGCGGCGAGCCCCATGAGCACGCCTCCTTGGCGCCCTCCCCAGAGCCGCCCGATCCAGATCATCGACGCGAGGTATACCGCGAGGAACGCGTTGAGGCTCAGGCAGGCCGACTGTGCGGAGGGCCCGGCAATCTGGTAGAACGGCAGCGCGATGAGCGATGGGAGCGGGGGATACCGCATGAAGTAGACGCGGTGATCCGTGGTCAGCTCTCGCCAGAACCGGACGCTCTCGATGATTCGATCCGGGCTGTCTTCCACCGGTGGTCGGTGATCAGACATGACGTATATCGCGTTCAGCGCAACCTGCGTGACGATGAGAGCGATCGTGAAGACGACCTCCCATCGTCGAACGGGAAGGGGCTTGACGCGCGGAGACGTCATCGACGCGCTGCGGGGGACGTCACGGCTGGCTCGGGACTTCGAGCAGCATCAGCGGTGCGAGCTTGCGCAGCACCTCGAGGCGCGGTCGATTCGACTCGAGGTAGCGCATCTGGGCTGGCGTGAGAATCTCCTTCGCTTTCTCGCTGAAGCGCTTCTCCAGCGCGTCGATGGCATCGACGCTCCGCAGCACGCTCTCGAGAGCCGCTGCCTGTGCCGCGTTCAGTCGCAGCGCGGGCTGCGACTCGAGGGTGGCCGGGAGGTCGATGAGCTCATCGCGAGAGAGACGAAAGGCCTCCGCGGCCGCCTTGTCGGGCAGGGTTCCCCCACCCTCCGCCTTTCGCGTGGCAAGGGCCGCGAGGGAACGGGACAGGTCGGCGGGAGCCGATGCGCGGCGTGGATGTCCCTCGAGCCACGTCAGCTGGTCGGTGCGCAGGACGGCGCGAAGGGCGGAAACCTGGTTGTGGGCGGCAACCAACGGGTCGCGCACGGCCCTGGCGGCTTCGAGCAGGGCTGCG